>JBMSSR010000005.1:0-24325 GCA_049424465.1 Ilumatobacteraceae bacterium | reverse complement strand
TCGGGGAAGTCGCGTCACCCACCCGCGTCGCGCCGCCCTCGTTCCCGTACCGCCGAGACCCGCACCGCAGTCGCTGCGCTGCTGCGGCGTAGCCTTCGGCCATGGTCGTTCGGCTCGGGGTCATCGGTGGCGGCAACATGGGCGCGGCGCTCGTCGGGGGACTGCTGGCGAGCGGGTGGGCACCGTCCGACCTCGCGGTGGTCGAGGTACTCGAGGCCCGGCGGCACGAGCTGACAGCGATGTTCCCGGGCGTCAGCGTCACGGCGACGACCGACGGGTTGCGGCTCGCGGCGGCGCTGATCGCCGTCAAGCCGCACGACGTGCCGGCTGCGGTGGCAGCCGTGGTGGGGGCGGGAGCCGGTCGAGTGCTCAGCATCGCCGCCGGTGTCACGCTGGCAACGCTCGAGGCGTCTGCCGGCAGTGCCGCGGTGGTGCGGGCGATGCCCAACACGCCGGCGCTCGTGGGCGAGGGCGCGGCGGCCATCGCCGCGGGGTCCTCGGCCGGCGATGACGACCTGGCGTGGGCCGAGGAGATCCTCGGCTCGGTCGGCACCGTGGTGCGGGTCGCCGAACGGCACCTCGACGCCGTCACCGGCCTGGCGGGCAGTGGTCCCGCCTACGTCTTCTTGATGGCCGAGGCACTCATCGACGCCGGGGTGACCGCCGGCCTGCCGCGCGCCACCAGCGAGGCGCTGGTCACCCAGTTGTTGGTCGGGTCTGCAGCCCTGCTGCGCGAACGCGGCGAGCCGGCGACCCTGCGGGCGATGGTGACGTCGCCCGGCGGCACGACGGCGGCTGGGCTGCGGGTGCTCGAGGAGCATGCCGTGCGGTCGGCGGTCATCGAGGCCGTGGCGGCTGCGACCCGCCGGAGCATCGAGCTCGGTACGGCCTGAGCCGGCCGCGACCGGCCTCCGACCACTGGTGCGGGCCGATTCCTCGCCGGTCGGGTGGGAAATCTGGGTGTGACCCTTTTCTCACCCCGTCGACTGTGCGTAATGTTCCCCTAGGTCGTCATGACCGACCGGGTGAGCGATCACACGGGCGACGCGCCCCGCAAGGGCTGCGCCGAAGAGGGCTGGTGCCATCGGGGGGTTGGCACCGGCCCTCTCCGCTTTTTCCGGCACGGTTGCCGGTGTGCGGCCCGACCCTCGTCGGGCAGTGGCGGATAGGTTCACGACCGTGGTCCGCCGATTCGACACCGTGTCGTTCCTGAGCGACCTCGGTGTCGGCTCGGACACGGTCGGCGTGGTGCGGGCCATCGTGCGCGACCTCGCCCCTCATGCGGTCGTCGTCGACCTCACGCACGCGGTCGCGCCGTACGACGTGCGCGGCGGCAGCCTGTCGCTCGCCCGGGCGATCGGCTACGTGCCGTCCGGTGTGGTGGTGGCATCGGTCGACCCAGCGAGCGATCGGCCCCACGTCGCGGTCGAGGTGGCCGGCGGGGAGGGTGTGCTGGTGGGCCCCGACAACGGTGTGCTCGCTCCGGCGGTGGCCATCGCCGGTGGTGCCGAGCGCGCGGTCGTGCTGTCGGACCCGGCGCTGCACCTGCCGTCACCCGGCGGGCTGCTGGCGGTGCGCGACATCTACGCGCCGGTGGCAGCGCACCTGTGCAACGGCATCGATCTCGCCGAGCTGGGCGAGGTGGTGGCGGTCGAGGCGCTGCTGCCCGGCGTGGTGCCGCTGCCGCGCACCGGCGACGACGGTTCGGTCGTGGCCGAGGTGCTGTGGGTCAACCACCTCGGTGACTGCCAGCTCAACGTCGGTGCCGACGACCTCGGTCTCGGCGACGGCGCGGGGCGTGGCGTGCGGCTCGAGGTCGTGGCCGGCACGGGACGCGATCCGATGACGCGCGTGGCCGAGTGGCTCGGTGCCGGTTCCGTGACCGTGGTGACGGGTGCCATCGGTGCTGCGGTCGATCCGTACGGGATGGTGGCGCTGGTGGCGTCGCGGCGCTCGGCGGCCGAGGAACTGCGCATCGGCACCGGCGATCAGGTGGTGGTGCGCGTGCTGCGCGACGGTGGCACGGCAGCGGGCGCTCAGGGCACGACGAGTCCGGTCACGCTGCGGTCTCCCCGCCGCGACTGAGGTGGCCCACGGCTAGGTTGGCCGCATGCGCCCGGCCACCACGCTCGCCCTCGGACTCCTGCTCGCGGCCATCCTCGTCGCCGGCATCGTCTCGCTGCTGCGCCTCTGACCGGCGAGTAGGTTGGACGCCGACCCTCGGCAGGCCGAGCGGTTGGCACCTGTGGGGAGGGGTCCGACACCATGAACCTCGCGCACATCATCGATGCCCACCCGGCAGATCGTGTGGCGCTGGTGAGCCGCGGCCGCGTCACCACCTACGGCACGCTGCGCGATCAGGTCGCCCACGTGCGCGGCGGTCTGGTGGCGCTGGGTGTGGGCGACGGTGACCGTGTGGCGCTGCTGTGCAGCAACGGCCGCTACTTCGTCGACGTCTATCTCGCTGCGCTGGGGCTGGGTGCGGTGGCGGTGCCGCTCAACCCGACCAGCCCGGCCCCCGAGCTCGTGCGCGAGATCGCGGTCGCCGCCCCGTCGGTCGTGGTGCTCGACCCCTCCGTGGCGTCCGCCTGGGCGCAGGTCGACCGTGCTGCGGTGCCGAGCGTCCGTCATGTGGTGGTGACCGAACAGCCGGTGGGTGCCGCGGCGTCGATCGCTGCCGACTCGACGTTCGACGACCTGCTGCACGCAGCGCCGGTCGACGCGGTCGAGGTCGACCCGGCCCACCTCGCCGTGTTGATGTTCACGAGCGGGACGGCAGGGGCTCCTCGCGCAGCGATGCTGACGCACGGCAACCTGCTCGCCAACATCGAGCAGAGCCAGTCGACCGGCGTCGACGTCACGGGCGACGACGTCGTGTACGGCGTGCTGCCGCTGCACCACATCTTCGGGCTCAACGTCATGCTCGGGCTGAGCCTCGCGCGCGGCGCAACGATCGTGCTGGTGCAGCGCTTCGACCCGTCCACTGCGCTCGACACCATCCGCGAGCGCGGTGTCACGGTCATCCCCGGTGCGCCCGCGATGTGGTTGGCGTTCAGCCACTTCGACGGCGCGCCGGCCGACAGTTTCGTGTCGGTGCGTCTGGCGCTCACCGGTGCCGCGAAGATGCCCGAGGAGGCGATGCGGCGGCTGCTCGACCGGTTCGGGCTCGTGCTGTCGGAGGGCTACGGCCTCACCGAGGCGAGCCCGGTGGTGACGTCATCGGCCGGTGGTCCGCAACGAATCGGGTCGGTCGGTCGGGTGCTGGGCGGCATGTCGGTGCGGCTCGTCGACGAGTCGGGCAACGATGCCCTCGAGGGCGATCCGGGCGAGGTGTGGGTGAAGGGGCCGAACGTGTTCGCCGGGTACCTCGACGATCCCGAGGCGACGGCACGCGTCCTCACCGAGGACGGGTGGCTCCGTACCGGCGACATCGCGGTCAGTGACGCCGACGGCTATCTGTACCTGGTCGACCGCGCCAAGGACCTCATCCTGGTGAGTGGCTTCAACGTGTACCCGGCCGAGGTCGAGGACGTGCTGCTCTCGCACCCGGCGGTGGCCGACGCAGCAGTGGTCGGTGTCCCGCACCCGCACACGGGCGAGGCCGTGAAGGCGTTCGTGGTGCTCGGGCCGGGCGCCGCGGCGCACGAGGAGACGCTCGTCTCGTGGTGCCTCGACCACCTCGCCCGCTACAAGTGCCCGTCGAAGGTGTTGTTCGTCGACGAACTGCCGCGCAACCCGAACGGCAAGGTCCTACGCCGCGGCCTGGTCTGACCCGGCGCCGTCGCCAGTCGCGACGGTGCGTGCCGCCGACGTGCGACCTGCGTGCCCGACCGTTGCCACGAGGAACCCGGCGAACAGCACACAGATGCCGACCAGGAGGGTGACGGCGAACGCACGGTCCTTGCCCAGCCGTCCGGCGAGGGTGCCGCTGGCGCTGAGCACGAGCGTGCCGGCCGCGATGAGCACGTTGCCGATGACGAGCCGGTTGGCGGAGTGCACCTGTCGCACGGCGCCCAGGGCAGGCGACTGTCGGCGCAGGACCCGCCAGGCGCTCCAGACCGCACCCACGATGATGACGAGCGCCGCCACGCCACTGCCCACCGCAGCCAGCACACGGGGCACCACGCCGAACAGTTCCTTGCCGGTGGGCAGCTCACCGCCGTCGACGGTGGCCCGGGTGTGCGCCACGCGCACGACCCCTGCTGCGAATCCGCTGAGCAGGACGAGCCAGCGCTCGACGCGCCGGCCGACGACGGGGCCGGCGAGCAGGTGGACGGTGCCGAGCGCGAGCCACGGCACGTTGAGCACGGCACCCGCCGCGTAGAACACCCGGAATGCCCCGAGGCTCCAGCCGACGGCCTCCGCCCACCACAGCGCCCCCGAGCCGAGGGCGAACAGGGCGAGGGACACGGTCCACGCCAGTTCGTGGGGCCGGCGACGCCGCAACCAGCGGTCGAGGGTGCTGAGCGCGAACGCCGTGGCGACCAGCGTGGCAGCGGCGGCGAGGGCGGTGTTCATCGGCTGCCGAGCGTAGGCGCAGGTCACACCAGAACGTCCGCCGCCGCTTTGTGAACGAATGCACGAGCGAATAGCGTGCCGATCGGTATGGCCACCGAGCTCCCCCGACGCCGCATCCCGGAGGCCACCGTCTCTCGGCTGCCGGTGTACCTGCGGATCCTGGGCGAGCAGGGTGACGAGGGCGTCGACTGCATCGCCAGCGATCGCCTCGCCGAGCTGGCGGGCGTCAACGCCGCCAAGGTGCGCAAGGACCTCAGCTATCTCGGCAGCTACGGCACACGTGGCGTCGGCTACGAGGTGGCGTACCTCGTGTACCAGATCCGTCGCGAGCTCGGCCTCACCCACGACTGGCACGTCGTCATCGTCGGTGCGGGCAACCTCGGCCAGGCGCTCGCCGGCTACGGCGGGTTCGGCGATCGGGGATTCCCGGTGGCCGGCATCGTCGATGTCGATCCCGCCAAGGTGGGCACCGTGCTCGGTGGTGTCCGCGTGCGCCACCTCGACGACCTGCCGCAGATCGTGCAGGCGCGCCGGGTGCACATCGGTGTCGTCGCGACGCCGGCGTCCGCCGCGCAGGACGCCGCCGACCGTCTGGTGCAGGCAGGCGTGACGAGCATCCTCAACTTCGCCCCGACCGTGCTGACGGTGCCGCGGACGATCGAGGTCCGCAAGGTCGACCTTGCCGTCGAGCTGCAGATCCTCAGCTATCACGAGCAGCGGCGAAACGGTGGCGCACTGCAGCCAGCCGCTGCTGGCGGTCAGCGCCCCGCGGCGGCGTGGGGTGCGGGCGAATGACCATCGTCGTCATCGGTGTCAACCACCGGACCGCGCCCATCGAGCTGCTCGAGCGTGTGGCACTCGGCGGGAACGACCTCCGCAAGGCCGTCACGATCGTGTCGACGCGCACGAACATCAACGAGGCCGTGGTGCTCAGCACGTGCAACCGCACCGAGGTGTACGCGGTGGCCGAGCGGTTCCACGGCGCACTCGACGACATCCTCGACTTCTTCTGCGAGGTCGGCGCACTCGACCGCGCCGAACTGTCGGCACACCTGTACAGCGAGCACGACACGGCAGCCGTGCGGCACCTGTTCGAGGTCGCAGCCGGCCTCGAGTCGGCAGTGCTCGGCGAGGGCGAGATCCTGCGCCAGGTGCGTACGGCGTGGGAGGCAGCGCACGCCGAGGGAGCCGCACGCGCCCGGCTGAACCTGTTGTTCCGTCACGCGGTCGAGGCAGGCAAGCGGGCGCGCACCGAGACCTCGATCGGTCGGCACACGGCGTCGGTCAGCCACGCCGCGGTCGAGATGGCCACCGAGCGGCTCGGCTCGCTCGACGGCCGCCGCGTGCTGGTGGTCGGTGCCGGCGAGATGGGTGCGGGCGTTGCCGTCGCGCTCGAGGCGGCGGGCGCCGACATCGTGGTGCTCAACCGCACCCGGTCTCGGGCGGTCGAGCTCGCGGAACGCGTCGGTGGTCGCGTGGCCTCGTTCGCCGACCTCGGCACTGCGCTGCACGAGGCCGACGTGCTCGTCACGTGTGCCGGCGGCGGCTCGACCCTCGTCGACCACGACCTCGTGGCGGCTGCCCGCGCGGGGCGCAGTGCCCCGCTGCTGGTCGTCGACATCGCGATCCCGCGCGACGTGGCACCCGATGTGGCCGAGTTGCCGGGTGTCACGCTGCTCAACCTCGACGACCTGCGCGACTGGGCGGCGCGCGGACTGGCCCTGCGCGCGGTCGAGGCCGACCGTGTCCGCGAGATCGTCAGCGACGAGGTCGATCGGTTCGTCGTCGAGGCGACCGCCCGCGAGGCGGCGCCACTCGTGGCACAGCTGCACGAGTTGTTCGACGGGGTTCGTCACGCCGAGCTCGAACGATTCTCGTCGCGGCTGTCGACACTCGACGATGCCCAGCGCGACGCAGTCGACGCGCTGACGCGGGGCATCGTGGCCAAGCTGCTCCACCCGATGTCGGTGGGCCTCAAGCACCAGGCCGGCACACCCCAGGGCGAGCGCAATGCTGCCGCTGTCCGCGACCTGTTCGAGCTCGACTGACGGTCGGCCGGTCGATGTCACGTCCCCGCACCCTGCGTATCGCGACGCGCCAGAGCGCCCAGGCCACGGCCCAGGCGCAGGCGGTCGGTGATGCGTTGGCTGCGGCACACCCCGGCGTGGTGATCGAACTGGTGCACGTCGAGACGCTGGGTGATCAGCGTGCCGACGTGCCGCTGCACACGATGGGTGGCCAGGGCGTGTTCGTGAAGGAGGTGCAGCGCGCCGTGCTCGACGGCCATGCCGACCTCGCCGTGCACAGCGCCAAGGACCTGCCGACCGAATCCGCCGACGGCCTCCGCATCGCCGCGTTCTGCGCCCGCCGCGACCCTGCTGACGCCCTCGTGGGACAGGCGCTCGACGGGCTGGCACCCGGCGCCACCATCGCCACGGGATCAGTCCGCCGTCGGGCACTGCTGCGAGTGCTGCGACCCGACCTGCACTTCGTCGAACTCCGCGGCAACATCCAGACTCGACTCGGCAAGGTGCCCACTGACGGCTCGATCGTCATGGCGGTGGCTGCGCTGCAGATCCTCGGCCTCACCGATCGAGTCGCCGAGCGGTTCGACGTCGACACGTTCGTGCCGTCGCCGGGTCAGGGATGCGTCGCAGTCGAATGCCGCGACAGCGACGACGCGACCGCATCGATCGTGCACGCGGTGGACCACGCGGCGACGCGGGCTGCGGTCGAGATCGAGCGGGTGTTCCTGGCCGAGCTGGGTACTGGCTGCTCGCTCCCCGTGGGTGCCCATGTGTCGAATGGTCGGCTCATCGGGTTCCTCGCCGACCCGGACCGCGAGTCATCCGACGAGGCACCGTGGTGGGTCCGGCACTCGATCATCCTGAGCGGTGAGGTCGCAGCCGACCATGCGGCAGCCCGCTCGCTGGCACACGACCTCCAGCACCTGCTCGGCGTCGACGGCACCGCCGGGTCGTCGGCGACGTGAACGTGCGTGCGCCCCTCGCCGGGCGGCGCATCGTGGTGACACGCGCGGCCGACCAGGCAGGCGCACTCGTGGACCTCGTCGGCCAGCGCGGCGGCGAGCCGGTGGTCGTGCCGTTGGTGGCGGTCGTCCCGGTGGCCTCGGGTCTCGCCGAGCTGCGTCGGCTCGCCCCCGACGACTTCGACTGGCTGGTGGTGACGTCGCCGAACGGCGTCGATGCCTATGTCTCGGTGCACGATCGTGCCCCAGCGCACGTCGCTGCGGTGGGCACGACGACCGCCGAGGCGCTCCGTGCCCGGCGCGTCGAGGTGGACCTGGTGCCGGCGGAGCAGCGCGCGAGTGCGCTCGCGCACGCGCTGATCGCCACCGTGCCGGCTGCGACGGCGCTGGTGGTGCAGTCGGCGGAGGCCGCACCCGACCTGGTCGACGCACTGCGTGGCGCAGGCTGGTCGGTCACGGCAGTCGCCACGCACCGTCCGGTGCCGGTGCAGCCCACCGGCGTGATGCGCCGCGACGCACTCGGGGCCGACGCAGTGTTGTTCGCGAGCGGGTCGGCAGCCCGGGCGTGGGCAGCGGCGTTCGGGACCGAGACGCCGCCGGTCGTCGTGGCGATGGGCCCGAGCACGGCCGAGGCGGCGCGGGCCGTCGGCATCGAGGTCACGTCGGTGGCCGATGACTCGTCGCTCGCAGGGATGCTCGACACGCTCGAACGGGTCCTCGGCGATCGGTAGATTCCGCTCGCTGACGACGTCCCCCATGCCGAGCCACCCTTCTGCCCGCTCGCCGCTTCGTTGGGCGGCCATCCTCGCCGTGGCGGCGTTCGCCGTGCATGCGGTGACCTCGGCGTCTGCCGTGTCGTCCGCGGTCCCCGGTGGGGCTGTCGACCGCACCGCCGTGGAGACCAACCATGTCCGCGTCACCGCAGCCGCGGCCGCCGGCACGCAGGGACGCATGCCGTCGGTGTCGGGTGACGGGCGCCTCGTGGTGTCGTTGGCCGCGGCGACCGACGACCGCGCCGAGACCGTCGTGCTGACCGACCGCACGTCGGGGGTGGTGAGCGACCTCATGCCGATGCCGTCGGGCCTTGCACCGGGCGAGTCGCGCTGGCCCGTCCTGAGCGGTGACGGCTGCACCGTCACCGTGCTCACCGAACTCGCGCTCGACCGGTATCGCGACGGCGAGCGCGGTGGCCGCTGGGACGTCTACCAGCGTCGGCTCGACCAGTGCGGCGGCAGCGGTGACTGGCAGCTGGTCTCGGGTGGTTCGGGCGCCGGTCTGTCGGCGGAGGCGTCGAACAGCGTCGACCCGCGCAGCGCCCCCGCAGTGTCGGCGGACGGCGCCACTGTGGTGTACGCCGAACGACGCGACGACGGTCGCACGAGTGTGTTGGTCGTCGTCGACACGATGCAGCGGGCCGGCGCCGCGCAGCGCCAGCGTGAGGTCTCGAGCGGCACCGGGGTGCAGATCGTCGACCCGACCATCGACGGTGCGGGCAGGGTGCTGGCGGCCACCGTCGAGTCGGGTGACGCCACGACGGCGCGCGTCCTCGTGTGGTCGCTGGACGCAGTGGCTGACACGGCGCCGACCGGTGTCCCCGGCAGCGGTCGGTCGTGGCAGCCGGCGCTGTCCGGTGACGGCAGCGTGCTGGCCTTCGTGTCGGACGCCCCCGACGTCGTCCCCGGTGCGACGATGGGACGGTGCCTGCCCGAGTGCGCAGCGCAGGTGTACGTGTACCGGTTCGCCGACCGCACGACGATCCTGGTGAGCCGTACGCCGCGCAGCCCGGCGGACGAGCCGGTCGCCGGCAACGGGCCCAGCACGCAGCCCGCGCTCGGCGAGGCGGGTGCAGAGGTGGTGTTCGTGACGAGGGCCACCAACTTCTTCACGACGCGCCACCGCAGTGTGGGCGCGGCCGACGACGGCGAGCTGGTGCGTGTCGCGGTGTCGTCGGGAGTCATGTGGCGCGAGCACCACGACGCGGATGGCGTGTCACCCGTACCGCGGGTGTACGCCCGGCCGTCGGTGTCCGCCAATGCTCGCGTCGTGGCCTCCGACGCCGCGTCGTCGGCTGGCACGAGGGTGATCGACGTCATCGAGGTGTCGCCACGGCTCGACGTGGCCGACCTCGACGTCGGGACGACCGGCCTCGGGTTCGCCAGTCTGGTCGCGTCGATGACGGTCACGAACGCCGGGCCGTCGGTCTTCGTGCCGACGTTCGCCGACGTCGACGTCCTCGACTTCAGCGTCGTCGGTGGGACGTGCACCGCGGTCGGTCGCGTCGTCGAGCCCGGCTCGTCGTGCACGGTCGACGTTGCGTTCTCGCCGGGTTCGACCGGCGCGCAGTCGGCGACCCTTCGCGTCGGCGAGGACGGCCCCGGCGGCCTGACGGTCACGACGGCGGTGCGTGGCGCCGGTGGTGACCCGGTGCTCGTCTCGATGCCGAACACGGTTGATCTGTCGACTCAGGTGGTCGGCGAGGTCGGCTCACCCGTCTCGGTGTACTTCACCAACACGAGCGCGGCGCGCGTGCGCGTGGCGACGGTGCTGGTCGGGGGTGCACACGCTGACGACTTCGAGGTGATCGCCGACGAGTGCTCTGGGGTTCGGCTTCGGCCGAACAGGTCGTGTCGTGTCGACGTCAGGTTTGCACCGCACACCGCCGGCACGCGCCGTGCCAGTCTGCGCGCGACTGCCGAATCGGGTGCGTACACGACAGTGGCACTGGACGGTGTCGCCCGCTACGCGCCGACGATCCGGCTCACCCGTGGTGCACTGCGTCGCACCGACGATGTCGTCGCGGCAATGGTGGGAACACGATTGGTGATCACCGGTGACGGATTCGCCCCGTCGGCGCCCGTGGTGGTGCTGTGGGGTGACGGTATCGGTCGGGTGGTCCGGGTGACGGCCGACGAGGACGGACACTTCCGCGCGCGCGTCGTCGTACTGCCGGGCGAACGACTCGGGGTCAGGACGCTGGTGGCGCTGGCTGTCGACCACGCCGCGACGCTTCGTGTCAGGGTCGTGAACGCTCCGCCGCGCTGACGCGGGGCCGCGCTCGGCGACGGCCCGTTCAGTGAGACGCTCAGTCGGTGAGGACGCCGCTCAGCAGGACCGCAGGCGCGCACGTGTCGGTGTCGGCAGTGCCGATGCCAGCGCACGTGAACGAGACCTCGACGCGGTCGCCGCTCTCGAAGCGCAGCGGTGTGGTGAGCGGCGCCGCGACGTCGGAGAACACGTTGGCCAGGTTGTAGCTGAGCAGCACCTCGGTGTTGCGCAGGATGACGAGCGTGCCGATGTCGAGTTGCGGGTTCTGCACGATCAGGTCGGTGACGTGCAGCACCTTGTCGTCGGGAACGGTGTACCGAGTGGCGGCGGTCTCGCCCACGGCGGCCGTGACGGCGAGGCGCGAGGCCACCTGCAGCCCGGTGGCGCCGGGCGTGGCCCCCGCGCTGCCGACCTGGCCGGGGGGCGTTGTGACGCTGCCGGCGGACGCAACGTCGCGGGCTGCGTCGCGGGCGACGTCGGCGACCACGCCGCGCAGGAATGCGAACCACAGCAGCACCACGGCAGCGAGCACACTGACCGCGCCGGTGAGGGACGAGCGGAGCTGTTCGGGGACGATCGGGGCATGGACGAAGGTGCCGTGAGCGTCGAGGGCCGGCAGACCGGCATCACTTGCCTGGACCCTGAACGGGATGGCACGCGACGTACGACGACGGCGGTACTCGAGCGCCCGCACCCTGACCTCGGCGACACCCGTGGTGCCCGGCTCGACGACGATCGAGGGCGGCTCGATGGTGGCTTCGGTGGTCGACGTGGGCTCGAGGTAGTGCAGGCGGAGGCTGGTGGCGCGGTTGCCGTTGTTCTCGATGGTGACCTCGAAGGTCGCGGTGCGGCGGGCGCGAACCACGGGCTGCACCATCGACATGCGCTGCTCGATGAACTCGGTGATCTCGACACCGGTCTCGGCGAACGCGAGGTCATCGGGGTTCTCGTGGGGGACGACGCGCACGGCGAGTGACGTGAGGCCTGCGGTGGTGGACGGCGACAGAGGTGGCCGGATGTCGACCGCGACCTCGGTCTGCTCGTTGGGGAACAGTGTCACGACGGCCGGCGTGACCGTCGCGTAATTGGCCGCCAGACCGAGCGGGGTGATCGAGAACGTCCCGGCCGTGGTGCTGAGGTTGCGCACGGTGAGCGTGGCGACGACACCGCCGCCCGGCGCCACGTCGTACTGCTGCTCGTCGAACCAGGCCTGGGCCGTCATCGCCGTGGAACCTAGCGGTCGTTCGTCGTTGCTGCGTGCGCGGTCCGGGCACTGGTGTCGCCACCCTGCCCGCCATCGCTGTGGCGAGTGGCGGGGTCGCCGGCAATGGATTCCGCGGGTTGCAGCAATACGCTCCGTAGGCGTGAGTTTCCCCGCCTCGCGTCCCCGCCGTCTTCGTACCTCAGCGGCGCTGCGCGACCTCGTCGCCGAGACCCGACTCGATGTCAGGGACCTCGTCGCCCCGCTCTTCGTGCGCGTGGGCATCGACGCGCCGGTACCGATCGCGTCGTTGCCGGGCGTCGTGCAGCACACACGACAGAGCCTCGTCGGCGAGGTGCGCGAACTCGCCGACCTCGGCGTTCGTGCCGTGCTGCTGTTCGGGGTGCCGGCGACGAAGGACGCGACCGGCTCGCAGGCCTTCGACCCCGAGGGCATCGTGCAGCGTTCGCTGTCCGACCTTGCCGACGCGGTGGGTGACCGGGTGGTGTTGATGGCCGACCTCTGCGTCGACGAGTACACCGACCACGGCCACTGCGGTGTGCTGTCGGGTCCGGCAGGCGACCCGAGTACCACCGTCGACAACGACGCGACGCTCGACGTGTACGCCCGCATCGCGGTGGCGCAGGCTGCGGCCGGGGCACAGGTCGTGGCGCCGAGCGGCATGATGGACGGTCAGGTGGGTGCGATTCGCGCCGCGCTCGACTCGCACGGCTACGTCGACACGGCGATCCTCGCCTACTCGGCGAAGTACGCCAGTGGGCTGTACGGACCGTTCCGCGAGGCGGTCGACTGCACCATCGTCGGTGGTGGTGACCGCAAGGGCTATCAGCAGGACTGGCGTAACGCCCGCGAGGCACTCGTCGAGGTGCGAGCAGACCTCGAGCAGGGTGCCGACATGGTGATGGTCAAGCCGGCGATGGCCTACCTCGACGTGCTCGCTGCCGTGCGGGCCGCGGTCGACGTGCCCGTTGGTGCGTACCACGTGAGCGGTGAGTACTCGATGATCAAGGCGGCGGCGGCCAACGGGTGGATCGACCACGACGTGGTGGCCACCGAGCACCTCACAGCGATCAAGCGAGCTGGTGCCGACATCATCCTCACCTACTTCTCGCGCTGGTTCGCCGAGCAGCAGCGCTGAGCGGCACCCGACGGCAGGATCACATGGCCAGACCAGCGCTTCCCCGCACGAACGCCGAACTGTTCGCCCGCGCGTGTGCGGCGATTCCCGGTGGCGTCAACAGCAGCATCCGTGCCTTCAAGGCGGTCGGCGGCACGCCCTACATGGTGGAACGCGCCGAGGGCGCGTTCGTCGTCGATGTCGAGGGCCGTCGCTACGTCGACCTCGTCCAGAGCTACGGCGCGATCATCCTCGGTCACGCGCACCCGGCCGTCGTGAGCGCGGTCGCGGCCGCAGCCGCGAACGGCATGTCGTACGGCGCCCCCACGCCGGGTGAGGTGCGGCTGGCGGAAGCGATCGCCGACCGCGTGCCGAGCTGCGAGCGCGTGCGGCTGATGAACTCGGGCACCGAGGCGACGAGCACCGCAGTGCGCCTGGCCCGCGGCTTCACCGGGCGCGACCGCGTCGTCATCTTCCACGGCAACTTCCACGGTGCCACCGACGCACTGCTCGCCGCGGGCGGCAGCGGCGTGGCGACACTCGGTCTGCCGGGCACTGCCGGCGTGCCGTCGGGTGCGGTCGCCAACACGATGGTGGTGCCGTACAACCGGGTACCCGAGCTGGACGAGCAGGTGGCGGCGGTCGTGGTCGAGCCGGTCGCCGCGAACATGGGCGTGGTCGCGCCACAGCCGGGATTCCTCGAGGGGTTGCGCGCCGAGTGCGATCGGGTGGGTGCCCTGCTCGTGTTCGACGAGGTCATCACCGGCTTCCGTCTCGGTGCCGGCGGCGCGCAGGAGTACCTCGGGGTGCGCCCCGACCTGACGACGTTCGGCAAGGTCATCGGCGGCGGTGTCCCCATCGGTGCAGTCGGTGGACGTCGCGACGTGATGGAGACACTCTCGCCGCTCGGCCCGGTCTTCCACGCCGGGACGCTCGCGGGCAATCCGCTGGCGACCGCTGCCGGCGTGACGGTGCTCGAGCAGTTGACGTCCGAGGTGTACGGCCTGCTGCGCCACCGTGCGGAGCGCCTCGCCGCATCACTGACCGACGCGTTCCGCGCCGTCGGTGTGCCGGCAGCCTTTCCCGTCGTCGGCACGCTGGTCGGGATGTTCTTCGGCGACAGCGCGCCACCGGTCGACTTCGAGGGCGCGAAGCGCACCGATGAACGGCTCTATGCGCGCTTCTTCCACGCAATGCTCGAGCGCGGTGTGGCGCTGGCGCCCGGGGCGTACGAAGCCCTGTTCGTCGGGTTGGCCCACGACGATGCCGTGCTCGACACCATCGCGTCCGCTGCGTCAGAGGCCGCCCGCGTCGCCGCGGCGGCGTGACCTAACCTGCCGCCGTGCGCGAGCTGTTCTCCGTCCGCTTCTGGGCGACCATCGGCGCGCTGCTCGCCGTGGTCCTGTTGCTCACCAAGGTCCTGCCCGACGGTCAGGTGGCCGGTGAGTCGAGCACGGCGCCGGGGGTCGTGCACCGTCGCATCGACCTGGTCGCACCCGTGTTCGACGTCGAGCCGAGTGCCGGGTTCGGCGTCGGTCCGGACGGTCTCACCACCGCCGATCTCGCGCTGGTGCTCGATGCGCAGCGAACGATGGTGGTCAGGGCAGGTACGCCGGGCGAGGTCGAGTGTGCTGCAGCGCTGAGGCCGAGCGCGGTGACGGCGGGTTGCACCGTCGTCGTCGACCTGCTCGGTGATGCCGTGCTGTGGTTCTCGCTCCTCGAGGGGAGCGACCCCGCCTCGGTGACGCTGCCCGCGACCGTCGAGCTGCTCGACGACGGGCATGTGGTGCTGGCGAACGGGTGGGAGCTCCGTCACGCCTACAAGGTCGAGCGACGGTGTGCCGAGGACACGCAGTCATTGCGCGCCTTCATCACACGGTTCGGCGAGTACGCCTCGACCACCTTCGACCTCGAGTCGCAGCGCGTGGTGCGGGTGACGTGCCTGGGAGAGCCGCCCGAGACCACGGCGTCGACAGTGGTGCCGACATCTGGCGGCAGCACGACGACCGGCGGCTGACACGCCCGTCGGTCGGGCCGACCGGGCGGACTCAGTCGGCGCGGTGTCGCGCCACCTCGTAGACGGCGAGCGCCCCGGCAGCACTGACGTTCAGCGAACTGAGGCGGCCGAGCATCGGGATGCTGATGATGAGGTCGCACCGTTCGCGCACGAGGCGCGACAGCCCAGCACCCTCTGCACCGAGGACGAGGCAGATGCCGTCGGTGGCGAGGTCACCGAGCTCGAACAGGCTGCGGTCGGCGTCGTCGTCGAGACCGACCACCCAGATGCCGGCCTCCTTCATGCGGGCCAGCGCAGCGGGGAGCCCGCCGACGACGGCCATGCGCACGTGCTCGATGGCACCGGCGGCAGCCTTCGCTGCAGTCGGTGTGATGTGCACGGCGCGGTGGCGCGGCACGACGACGCCGGTGACACCAGCGCCGTCGCAGCAGCGAAGGAGCGCGCCGAGGTTGCCGGGATCGGTGACGCCGTCGACGGCGACGAGGAACGGCTGTGAGTTGCGGCCGGTACCGCGACGCTTCAACAGGTCGCCGAGGTCGGCCTCGTCGAGCGGTGCCGCAAACGCGATGACTCCCTGCGGTGCCTCGCTGCGCGCCTGCATGTCGAGCCGCTTGCGCGCGACGTCGGTGACCTGTACCCGCATCGATCGCGCGATGTCGACGATGTCGCCCACGATCTCGTTGCGCTCGGGATCGCTCGACACCCAGATCTCGCGCACCTTGCGCTTGCCGGCGATGAGCAGCTCGCGCACTGCCTGACGGCCCTCGACCTGCTCGCCGCCCAGGGTCTTCTCGACGCGCTGTTTGGTCTCGCCCGGCGCGGCCACGCGGCCGGTGCGACCGGCACCACGCGACGAGAACTGTGTGGACCCGCCGCCACCGCGGCGCGACTGGGTGCCACCCGTACCGCGTGAGGTGCCGCGCTGACCGGCGGCGTCCCGTCCTGTGCCACCGCGTGACGTGCCGCCGGCTGCACCCCGGCCGGTGCCGCGACCGCCGGTGGACGACGAGCGCCCTGAGCCGCGGGCGCCCTTGGGGGCGCCCGACGAAGGTTGTCGTGTGGTCATTGGTGCTCCTGGTCGAGGATGGGGTGGAGGATGGCAACGGCCCAGCACGCGATGCCCTCGCGGCGGCCGAGCGCGCCGAGGCCTTCGGCGCGGCGACCCTTGACGGTGACGGGGCCGCCCGCAGCGTCGCTGAGGCGCTGCTGCATCGTGGCGCGGTGCGGCGCAAGTCTGGGTGTCTCGCACACGACCGAGCAGTCGACGTTGCCGACGGCGTAGCCCGCGGCGCGCACGAGGGATGCAGCGTGCCGCAGCAGTTCGAGGGAGTCGGCCCCCTTCCACCGGTCGTCGGTGTCGGGGAAGTGCTCGCCGATGTCGCCGAGGCCGGCGGCACCGAGCATCGCGTCGGTGACCGCATGGGCGATCGCGTCGGCGTCGCTGTGACCGTGCAGCCCACGCTCGCCGTCGAAACGGACCCCGCCCAGCACCAGTGGCCGAGCCGGGTCGTCGCTGAACCGGTGGATGTCGAATCCCTGACCCACGCGAGTGGTCATCGTGACCTCCTGGTGTGCTGCCTCGCGGGCACGTCGGCGCGCCCACTCGAGGTCGGCGGGTTCGGTGATCTTGCGGTTGTCCGGACTGCCGTCGACCACCACGACCGTGCCGCCGCGTGCCTCGACGAGGGCAGCATCGTCAGTCGCGTCGGCCGCGCCCGCGTGCGCGGCGCGCAGGACGGAGGCCCTGAACGCCTGCGGGGTCTGCACGGCGCGCAGTGAGTCGCGTCGGGGTGTCGACTGCACGGTGCCGTCCGGTCCGATCTCCTTGACCGTGTCGGTGAGGGGCAGACCCGGGACCGCAGCATCGGCGCCGGCGGCGACCGCCTCGACGACCCGTGCGAACTCGGGTGCGCTGGCGAAGGGCCGGGCGCCGTCGTGCACACAGATGATGGTCGCCTCGTCCGGCACCTGGGCGAGCCCGTTGCGGACGCTCTCGCTGCGGCTGGCGCCACCCGCGACGCCACCCTCGCGCTCGGCGTCGGCCGCCGGCACGACGATGACGACACCAGTGCTGGCCGCACGGGCCGCCTGTACCGACCAGTCGAGCACCCGCCGAGTGCCGAGCCGCTCGTACTGCTTGGGCCCGCCGAAGCGGGTGCCCGAGCCACCGGCCACGACGATCGTCCACACGATCTCCGCCGAAGGGCTGTCGTGTCGCTGGTGTGCCACGGCGGCGAGGGTAGTACCGTGCTCCACGAACATGGCTCATGAGGAATTGCTCGCTGCAACCGAATTCTTCGCCGATGCCCCGGCAACGGTGATCCGTGCCATCGCGGCCGAGTCGCGAGAGTTGCCGCTCATCCGCGGTGACGTGCTGTTCCTCGAGGGCGACGTCGCCGACTCGATGTTCCTCGTGATCGACGGCTGCGTGGCGATCATCACGGCCAACCCGGTCGATCACCGCGAGACCGTGCTGGCACTCATGGACGGCGGCGACATGTTCGGCGAGATGGCGATGCTCGACGACGGGCCCCGCTCTGCGATGGCCCGTGCGCTCGAGCCGTCCACCGTGCTCTCGATCCCCTACGAGCCGGTGCTGCGAGCGTTCCGTGACGACCCGGCGATGCTGTGGGGTGTCACCCGTCTGCTGGCCCGCCGCCTGCGCCGCACGGACGAGCAGCTCGCCGACAGCGTGTTCCTCGACGTGATGGGCCGTACCGCCAAGCGGTTGCTCGAGATCGCCGACGGTCGCGACGAGTTCGTGCTGCCGATCACGCAGGAAGAACTGGCCGGCCGTGTCGGTGCCTCACGCGAACGCGTCAACAAGGCGCTCGGCAGTTTCATCCGCCTCGGCTGGGTCGAGCAGCAGGATCGTCACTACCGCATCCTGAAGCGCGCGTCGCTCGAGCAGCGCAGCCGCTGAGCCGTCCGGCGGCAACGCAGCGCCACCGTCCCACAGCCTCGACGTCGCGCGGGGACCGAGGGTGACGACCGACGTCTGTCGGTCGCCGGATGTCGACGGACGGTCGATCAGATCGTGTCGACGAAGGCGTTGGCGACCACGACCGGGTCGGCGCCGTTGACCTCGATCTCGTAGAGCATCTTGACGAGGCGCTCGGAGGTGAGGCTCGTCGCGACCGCGTCGAGCGCACCGAGCAGGTCGGGTGTCGCGATCTCGGCGTTCAGCAGTGCGACCGCGACGTTGGCGCGGAACATCGAGCGGTCGTCGGAGAGCACGGTCAGCTTGTTGTCGACGATGGCCGGGTCGAGCGAACCGACCACGAAGCAGCCGGCCGTGTCGTTCTCGACGGCGTCGGCGATGCCGTCAGCCTCGACGGTGATGACGTCGTCGAACGTGCCGCCGTAGATGCGCGTCCAGGCCTCGAGCCCGAACTCGTCGTCGGCCTCCCAGCCGTCTGGCGCGCCGAGCACGATGTCAGGTGCATTCGACGCCAGGTTCGACAGCGTGGCGAACTCGACGCCGCTGTGTGCCGTGACCGCTGCCTCCGAGCAGGCGATGACGTTGTTCTTGGTGGCGAGCGAGCCGTTGTTGACGGCGAGCGCGTCGGGCAGCAGCGCGGTGAGGGCGGTGAGCTGCTCGATGCTGCCGCGGCCGTTGGGGGCGATCGTGGTGGTCGTCGTACTCGGCTCGCTGGTCGAGGCGGCTGGCACCGTCGTGGTGGTGCTCGTCGACGTGGTCATCATCGGGACGGTCGTGGACGTGGTCATCATCGGCACCGTCGTCGAGGTGGTCATCTCGGGCACGGTGGTAGTGACATCGGTCGTCGTCGTCTCGCCGGCGATCGTGGTGGTGGTGTCGGCAACGGTGGTGGTCGTGGCCAGCGTGACCGGCGGCACCGTGGTGGCCGCAGCGGACGGGACGATGGTGGTGGGCGTCGTGACATCGGTGCCCTGGGCGCTCAGCCAGCTGATCAGGTCGGCGCTCCACTCGGGGATGAGCTGGATGGTGCCGGCCTCGAGCTCGGCCGTGTAGCCGTCGCGGTCGAGCGTGACGGGATCGCGGCGGACGACACGGAACCCGGCGTCCTCGAGGGCACGGCTGTAGATGGCGGCGAGCAGCTGGCTCTCGGCGTCGCCCTCGATGGAGGTGACGACGACACGGGGCGTGGGCGGGATGGTGATGTCGCTGTCGGCGGCGCTGTCGCCGCAGGCGCTGAGCACGAGACCCGAGACGATGACGGGAGCAGCGATGGTCAGCACGCGTCGGGCGAGGGAGGGGCGGGTACGGCGCGTAGTCACGGCCGGAAATGCTACCGGTGCACGTTCGGGCTGCCCCGTCGCCCCTGACCGTCGAGGGCGTGCGTCGAGGGGTGTGTCGCGGCGATCTGCACCAGTGTGATCTCGCCGTGATCGACGAGCCAGCCGCGACCGGGACGCACGTCGACCGGGAGGCCGCGAGGCACCGTCGCACCGAGCAGGTCGCCGTCAGCAGCGGCCTGTGGGCCGGCGAGGACGAGCCCGGTGCGACTGCGGCGGACGAGCGTGGTCCAGTGCCCGGAGCGCTGGCGCAGTGTCTCGCCCCTCGCGGCCGCCACGATGACGACACCGTCGGCCGCCAGCCGTGCGAGTGCTCCGTCGCGGTCGTCGATGCGCTCGGCGTCGTCGACCACGACGACCCGCTCGGCACCGAGCGCGTGCTGCAGTGCGGCGCCGATGACGGTCACCGCAGTCGTGCGACCACTGCCCGGCGGGCCGACGACCACGATGTGGTCCCCCTCGTCGACGGTCAGCATCGTGGTGAGACCCGTCGTGAGGTCGACACCCACGGCGACCTGCACGGGCCATGTCGTCGACCGGTCGGTGGGGCGCGGTGGTGGGTCGATGGTGGCATCCGGGTCGGGCCGACCGATCCGGGGCAGTGGTCGCGGTCGCTCGACCCGCTGCGCGAGTGCAGTGCGTGGTGCGAGCACCTGACCGGTGAGTCCGTCGACCGTGACGCGACCGGTGGCACGGATCGGCACGAGCGACGCAGGGACACCGAGCGAGGCGGCGGCATGGGGATCGATGAGGTGGTGCACCCACCGCGTGCCGCACCGCGCCAACAGCGGTGGTGGCACGCCGGCGGGATCCGCCGTGCCGATGACCAGATCGAGCGACCCGGCGCTCAGGACCGCGTCGAGCAGCAGCTCGAACCACGTGTCATGGCGGTGCTCGGGCCGCGGGTCGTGCGACGGGATGTCGAGCAGCCGCCGCACGTGGTCGAGGCCATCGATGACGAGCAGTGAGCGTGGACGGTCCGTTGACCCGGTGTGTCCGCCGTCCACCCCGAGTCGATGGACGAGCTGCAGCAGGCGGTCGCGATCGCGCACATCGATGCGGTCGACGATCCCGTCGGCGTCCAGCTCGTGCCACGGATCGCGGACTGCGTCGACTGGCTGGGCCGTCGCGACCCGGCTGAACGGAGCAGCGACGAGCGAGTGGACGGCGTCGAATCGATGGGCCGCCGACGCGACGACGGCAGCGAGGGTGGACGACACTCCCGTGCCCGGGCTGCCGACGACCACGAGTCCGTCGATCATCGGGTCGTGCCGCAGCGGGACGAGGCGTTGGCGGTCGGGGTCGTCGAGCACACCGACCGCGGCGACGACACCGTCGAGACCCTGTTCGCCGCTCGAGTCGGGTGTGTGGTCGGCGATGTCGTCGACGGTCATCCGTGGGGGCATGGTGGTGAGCACTGCGGGCAGCGGTGCGAGCCACGGCGCGCGCGGCCTGCCGGGAGCCCGATCCGGTGACGTCATCGATGCGGCGAGCACGACTGCCTCGACCGCGCTGTCGACGTCGCTGCACCGTGCCGACTGGAAGACCCGGTAGCCCTCGCCGTCTCGCAGCACGGCCCGTCCGGGTCGATGGCGCGGGAGTGACGTCGCGAGCTCGTCGCCGATCACATCGAGCGAGTCGGACCGATCGTGCAGGCGTAGTGCGATCCGCAGCGCGGTGTTGGCCCTGATGTCGTCGCTCACGACGCCGGTCGGTCGCTGTGTGGCGAGGACGAGATGCACTCCCAGGCTTCGGCCGCGCTGCGCAATGCCAACGAGCGCGTGCAGGAAGCTGGGTCGTTCGGCGACGAGCGCGGCGAACTCGTCGACCACGACCACGAGTCGCGGTGGGACGTCATGGTCGGGCGCGCCCACCACCGCCGGTCGGGCCAGAGCCGCGAGGTCGGCGACACCGTGCGCACGCAGCACGTGTTCGCGCCGGCGCACCTCGGCACGCAGGCTCCGCAGCATCCGGTCGGCGAGGTGGTCGTCGAGGTCGGTGACGGTGCCGACCACGTGTGGCAACCGTGAGAGTGCGTCGAACGTGGCACCACCCTTGTAGTCGACGAGCACCATGGCGAGCTCGTCGGGTGGCGCAGCGAGCGCGAGGCCCAGCACGAGCGCGCGCAGCAGCTCGCTCTTGCCCGAGCCCGTGGTGCCGGCCACGAGGGCGTGCGGTCCGTCGCGTACGAGGTCGACCCTCAGCGGCACCACGGTGTCGCCATCGACCGTCGCGCCGAGTGCCGTGTCGAGTGAGGTTGCCGTGTGTCGGTCACGCCACCGAGCGGCGATCGAGCTCGCGTCGAGTGGGCCGGCGACCGAGTCGATCGACACCGTGCCGGGCAGCAGCGCGCCGGCGGGGAGCGTCACCTCGGGGTCGCGCAGTCCCGACAGGGCGGTCGCCAGCGAGGAGGTCCGGCGCTGGCCGAGGCCTGCGACGCGCAGCTGCAGGGGTGGCTGGGACCTCGACACCTCGGTGACGAACGTCGACGTGCTGGTCGGCCCCTGCGGCGATGTGTCGACGACGGCCGTGCACACCGGTGGCACCGCGTGAGCGTCAGCGATGGCGACCAGGCCGATGTCGGTCGCGTCGACCGCGCGCCGCAGTGCCGTCGACGGCTCGACGAGCTGCTCGAGCCGGTCGGTGACCACGACGACGTGCGCGCCGCCTGCGCCCGCCGACAGCCGGGTGAGGACATCGGCGAGCAGTCGATCGCTGTCGTTCGTCAGCTCGATCAGGGCCGTGGAGCGGTCGTCGCTCGCGTCGGACAGCGCCACGTGCGGGAGGTGTTGCGCCCACTGCCACGCCGCCGGTCGGTCGGTGACGACCACGAGCCGCAGGTCGGCCGGGCCGCAGCGCGCCACGAGCTGTACGACGAGCGATCGCGCGACGGCGTGGGCGAGTGGCCCCACCAGTGCGAGTCGATGACCGGGCCCCAACGTCGTGGTCACCGGTACGTCGGACAGCTCGCCACCCACACTGCTCGCCAGCCGGACGTCGCCGCGGCCCAGCGCGACGAGGTACGCATCGACGTGCGACCGGCGACAGGCCCACACGTGCTCGTCCCGCGTCTCGATCGACTGCAGTGCCGAGGCGAGCGACGGCGACATCGTCTCGATCGCGCGACGGGCGGCGGTTCGCACCGCGGCACGGGACGCCGCATCGTCGGCAACTGCCGCCCGGTGGCGTGCGGTGTCGCGGCGGTGTCGGCGGCCGAAGGCGAACCACTGCCCGACCCAGCTCGTCAGTGCGACCGTGCTGCCGAGCGCGCCGAAGAGCAGGAACATCGGTCGACGAGTGACGAGCGCGACCACCGCCGAGCCACCGAGCCCGACGAGCGTGGGCACCAGGCCTCCGGGACGCTCACGCTCGGGTGGCGCGTCCCCGACGGGAGCGCCGCGCTCGCGAACCGCACCCGCCGCACCGGTGTCGAGGCCGAGTGCGCGTCCCAGATGGTCCACGAGCGCGAGCTCCGTCTCATCGGGCCGGACGCGAGCGGCGCGGACGACGACGTCGTGCGACGCGAGTGGTGTCGACGCGTGTGGTGCAGCGTCACGGGAGCCCTCGAGGTCCACGGTGACGCGGCACGACGACGAGGCGAGGTGCACCACGGCACCGTGATCGACGCGCTGGCGAGCGCACACGGGGTCGCCGTCGACGCGGATGTCGGCTCGGCCGGCGAGCCGCGTCACCCACAGCTCGACGGTGGTCGGCGGCACCACGACCACGCCGCCCGCACACCCGTGATCTGCGCCCCCGTGATCAGGGCCCCCGTCCTCGATGTCGCCGTCGCCGGTCGGAGGCAGCACCGCCCTCGCCTCGACGACGGCATGGTGGGCGAGCAGCCCCGGATCGTCACACCGGAACGGTCCTGCCCGGCCGATCACGGCGCGCATCGAGGTGCCGTCGGGTCCGGGCAGCCAGGTGACGCGCTGCACGCCCCCGGCGTCGGGTCCGGTCAACCAGGTGCACACGAGGTCCATCGACCCGGTGGGTGCACCCGCGACGGTGTGTCGGCAGTGAGGTGCCGCTCGCGGTCGGGAGGTCGATCGTCCGTTCTCGGCGATGAGCACCACGGTGAGCCGAGCAGTGAGACCTGCGCTGAGGGGTCTGGCCGACCGTGCCGGCATGGACATCACGACACACCCCGTTCACCACCTCCTCTCCGTCAGCACGGCACCGCGCGCCGCACGGACGCCACCACGACGCAGCTCGACCACCGGGTTGATGGGGCGACTCGCTGCTGACTGGGCCGCGATGTCGCGGCGCCCGACGGTGGTGCGGCGGGCACGGTCGTGGTCGCTCGGCGTCGAGTTCAGCGACCTCGACGACCTGTTGCGGCACGCCGGGTTCCGCCAGCAGACGGTGGGGCTCGACGACTCGCAGGACGCAGAGCGCGCGGCCGACGACGTGCTGGGTCGGCTCGTGCTGGCGGCGCGTCACGACGAGCTCGCCGCCCGGGTGGTGCTGCAGCGACTGCTGCCCGGCCTGAGTGCGGCGGCGAGGCGCTGGTCGGGCGACCGTCGCGGCGGCTCGACCGATGCGTTCGGCGAGATCGTGTCGGCGGCGTGGGTGGTGATCAGGGCCTACCCCGTCGAGCGACGGCCCGGTCGGTTCGCCGCCAAGCTGCTGCGCGACGCCGAGCACCAGGCGTTCGTCAAGGCCACCCGCCGCCGCTGGACCAGCGAGGCCGCTCTCTTTCAGATCCAGCCATTGAGCATGCTGATTTATTAATTGGTTCTCGAAATGACTTTCCTTCCGAGTTACATCCAGAAGAGCATCTTGATCGCTTTACAACAATTGTTCTAACCGATGGAATCAATGGCGCAATCCTCTACAACGGCGATACAAAGATCAATCAGCCAACCTTTAGGGTGGATGTAAAGGACACGACTGGTGCAGGAGATGCATTCATTGCTGGATTCTTAGCTGGGATCGCTCATGAATTGAATCCGACCCAAGCACTAGAAATTGCTGCACAGTGGGCAGCTTCTTCAGTGCAGTTCAACTCATCCATTCCACCTGCCTTTGAAGTAGTTAAAGCGCAATGGGGAATAGACTTGATTCCATGAGCGCTTTTAATGAACGTATTCAGCCAATTCGCGATCTTATGAAAGCGAAGGGGCTTGATGCCTTTGT
>JBMSSR010000004.1:0-25229 GCA_049424465.1 Ilumatobacteraceae bacterium | reverse complement strand
CCCCAGGCGCCGGGCCGGCGCCACGGGTGCGACGGGTCGGTGACGATGTAATACACCCGCGCACCGACGATGCCGCCGACCACACCCCACATCGCAATCGTGCCCATCTGCTCGCGCGTGCCCGCCCGCGACGCCTCGAGGCGGCGGCCCGACAGCCAGATCGCGGCGATCACACCGAGCGCGATCATGATGCCGTAGGCGTGGATGGTGAGGATGCCGAGGTCGATGACGTTCGACGGCGGGCTGGGGATCGACGCGATCATGCGGTGACCCTGGCCGCGAACGCGAGGGTCTCGGCCACGATGAGGTCCTTGTCGTAGTCCTGCGTGGCGACGTGATAACTGCGGTCGAGCGACACGCGCTGCACCGGGCCCCCGTACGCGCCGGCGAGGAACTCGACCTGCTCGGGTGCGACCACGTGGTCCTGCGGCGAGTTCATCAACAGCATCGGGATGCGCACGCGCGGGTACTCGACGGCCAGCGGCGCCACCCCGTCGACCAGCATCGACAGCAGTGGGCGCAACGGCGTGCCGTCGTAGGCACGCTCGACGGCGTCGGGGTCGGCGATGTCGGAGCCGATGCCGGGCATCACGTCGGTGCCGCCGTCGATCATGCCCTGCAGCATCGCGATGATCTCGTCGGCCTGCGGCTGCGCTGCCGGGTTGATGCACACCAGGCCCGCGACCTCGGGGTGGTCGGCGCCGACGCGCAAGGTGAGCGCGCCACCCATGCTGAGCCCGACCACGACCACCTTGTCGGCGCGTGCGGCGAGGGCGCCGAACGCCGCCTCGACAGCACCGGCCCAGTCCGCCCACCGCGTCGGCAGCATGTCGTCGACGGTGGTCCCGTGGCCCGGCAGGAGCGGCATCTCGACGTGCCAGCCGTTCGCGGCGAAGGCGTCGGCGATGATGCGCATGCTGCCGCAGTTGCCGGTGAATCCGTGCAGGACGAGTGCGCCGTGGGCGCCCGTGCCGTGGAACGACATGGGCTCGGCACCCGGGATGAGGGTCGTCATGGTGCCAGCCTGTCAGAGATCACGGCGTCCCACCATGCCCCGGGCGTGGGTCTCGACTGCCACTCGGGGAACGGCAGGATGCAGTCGACGGGGCACACCGGCAGGCACTTGTCACACCCACTGCACAGCTCGGGCACGATGATCACGTCGATGCCGTGCTTGGCGATCGCCCCGAACTGCGGGGGGCAGGCCGGCACGCACTTGTCGCAGTTGATGCACTCGAGCATCTCGATGCGCAGCGGCGCGAGCTTCCACTTCGGGTTGCGTGTCCGCGAGGCGATGCGGTCTGCGCGGGTGGCGCCCATGCGCCGAGTGTACGGAGGCCCCGGCGAATGTCAGGCAGGTGGGTGCTCGATGAGCGGCGCGAGCGACGGCGCGCGGCGGATCATCACGCGGATGAAGGCCTCGACCACCCGTGGGTCGAACTCGGTGCCGCTCGCCCGCACGACGTGGTTGACGGCCTCGAGCGGGGTCGACGCCGGCTGGTAGACGCGCTCGGTGACGAGCGAGTCGTAGACGTCGGCGACGGCGACGATGCGGCCGGCCAGCGGGATGTCGGTGCCGCGAATGCCACGCGGGTACCCCGTTCCGTTCCAGCGCTCGTGGTGGGTGAGCGCCACCTCGCACGCCAGGCGCATGACGGGCGACTGTGCACCGCTGAGGATCTCGGCACCGCGCGTGGTGTGGCTGCGCATGAGCGCCAGTTCGTCGGGGTCGAGGCGACCGGGCTTGAGCAGGACCGACTCGGGGATGGCGACCTTGCCCACGTCGTGCAGGCGTGCGGCGAGCGCGGCGCGCATGACGAACACCTCGTTCTCGCCCATCTCGGTGGCGATCGAGCCGACCAGCTCGCCCACCCGCGTCGGGTGCTCGGAGACGTCGGCGTTGAACGTCTCGGCCATCATCGCCATCCGGAGGAAGGCGTCGACGACGTGCGCCTCGATCTCGTCGGTACGGGCCTGCACCAACTGCTCGAGCTCGGAGGTGCGCAGCCGCAGGATCTCTGCCTGCTGGCGGGCAGTCTCGGTGTCGTGCTGGATCTGCAGCGTCTTGATGCGCAGGTCGGTACCGCGGTTGAAGATCTGTTCGTTCAACGCGTACCGCGCCTCTTGGTGCTCGAGGGCCGTGTCGAACCGGCCCAGCTTCTTGTTGAGGACAGCGAGCTTTGAGCGCAGGTCGAGCGCCACCTCGGTCATGTCGTGCTCGCTCGCCATGGTGAGCGCCTCACCCCAGTCGCGCAGCGCCTCGTCGCGGAGCCCCTGGGCCTCGTGCAGGTCGCCGCGGGCGATGCGCACCGTGACCGAGCTGCCGGGCGACAGCGCCTGCTTGCGCGACTCGCGGTCGCGCAGCACCTCGTCGGCGCGGTCGAGCGCAGAGGTGGCACGGTCGTGCGCCGACAGCGCCACGTAGGCGATGGAGAGGCGGGCGAGGATCTCGGGGACGAACTCGGGCGCATGGTCGAGCGCCAGCGCCAGCGCTGACTCGCCGAGGCTGACGGCCAGCAGGTCCTCACCGCGCTCGGCACGTACCTTGGCCATGTTGGCGAGCGTGATGGCGTCGAGGTCGGGGCGGTCCTGGCCCTTGTTGGCCATCAGCGCTGCCTCGTACGTCACGAGCGCCCGGTCGGTGTCGCGCAGGCTGTGCTGGATGACGGCGAGCGAGTTGAGCAGCATGCCCTCGCTGGCGCGCTCGCCGGTCGAGCGGTACAGCTCGAGGGCAGCGATGGCCGAGGCAAGGGCCTCGCTGTAGTTGGCCGCGTGGTACTGCACGGCTGCGATGAGGTTGAGTGCCGAGACGGCGGTGAGCGGCGCGCCCACCTCCTGGGCGAGGTCTCGCGCCTCGAGTGCGATGGCGAAGGCTTCGTTGCTGAGACCCGTCGCGTACGACAGCTCGGCGATGCGGTACAGCGCCTCGGCCTCACCGGCGCGGTCACCGCCTGCACGCGCGAGCACACGTGCCTGCTGCACCAGGGCACGGGCACGGCCGATGTCGGTCACCGCGATGTCGCGGGCCTCGGTGAGCAGTTCGTCGACGGTGGGTTCGGTCATCCCGCGTGCCATCTGCTCACCTCCCTCGTGTCGCTGACCATGAGCGCGCCAATTCTGACCCACGAACCCTTATCGGCACGGGCACCCCGTCGCGAGAGGGGAAATCACCGCCGTATCGTTTCCCGGGTGAGCGCCCGACGGACTCTCGACTCCTCGTCCGTCACTGCGCTCGCGCCCGTGCTCGCCGCCATGCCCGGCTGGCTGCTGGCCGTGTACGTCATCTGGCTGCCGGTGCGCGTGGCGTGGGACGTCACGTTCACCGTCTTCGCCCTCAGCTGGTTCGCTGCGGTGGTGCTGCTGTTCCTGCGGCCGGTGCAGGTATGGGTCCTCGGACCACTGCTGGGCGCCCGCCACCCGACCCGCGACCAGATGGCCGTGCTCGCGCCCGCCTGGCGGGCCGTGCTGCAGGCAGTCGACCTGCCGGCCCGGCGCTACGTGCTCGCCGTGCTCCCCTCGCACGAACTCAACGCATTCGCGTGCGGTGGCCACCTGGTGGTCGTCACGTCGTACGCGATCGAGACGCTGCCGCGCGACGAGCTCAGCGGCGTGCTCGCCCACGAGTTGAGCCACCACCTCGGCCTGCACACCGTGGCGCTCACCGTCGTGCAGTGGCTCACCCTGCCGGTGCTCGTCCTGGCGCGTGTCGGCTTCTTCCTCCTCAACGTCGCGACCGCGGCCACCTCGAGCTTCGGACGCGGCTCGACGGCCGTCACGCTGGTCGGCCGACTCGTGGCGACCGTGCTCACGATGGTGTCTGCTGTGCTGTTCGTGGGACTGGCTGCGACCAACGCACTCTCCAACCGGGTCAGCCGGGCGTCCGAGCTGCAGGCCGACGAGCGCGTCGTCGCAATGGGGTTCGGCAGGCCACTCGCCAGCGCCCTGCGACGGGTCATGTCCGAGGGCGGCGGTCAGCGGGCGGTCAGCTGGCGCGACCGGCTCGATGCCACGCACCCGCCGGCACGCACGCGCGTCGCGCGCATCGATGCTCGGCTGCGGCGGCCGGCGGCACACGACTTCTTCGCCTGACTGCCGCCCACCGGGGCGCGATCACGCCGTGTCGGCGATCGGCGCGACGACGGCGCCCAGTACGCGGACGAGGTCGTCAGGGGCGACCTCGAGGTCGAGGCCCCGGCGACCGCCACTGACGAACACCGTGTCGAACAGGACGCACGTCTCGTCGATGGCCGTGCGCAGCCGCTTCTTCTGGCCGAACGGGCTGATGCCGCCCACGACGTACCCCGTGACGCGCTCGGCGACATCGGTCGGGCACATCTCGGCTCGCTTCGCGCCGAGGGCTGCGGCGAGCCCGCGCAGCGACAGCAGTCCGCTGACCGGCACGATGCCGACGGCCAGCTCGCCCGGCAACTGGGCGACGAGTGTCTTGAACACCCGGTCGGGATCGGCGCCCAGCGCCGCTGCCGCGACCAACCCGTAGTTCCGCTCGCCGGGCTCGTGGTGGAATTCGTGCACGGCGAACGGCACCCCCGCCGCCTCGAGTGCGACCATCGCCGGCGTCGACCCGCGACCACGATCCTTCATGTCCCGCATTCTGGCAAGATGGGCGACATGGCAGTGATCGATACCGCTGTCGGCGACTACGTCCTCGACGATCGGTACCGGCTCGACGACGGCCGGGTGTTCGCCAGCGGGTCGCAGGCCCTTGCCCGCCTCCCGTACGAGCAGCTGCGCGTCGATGCACGGGCCGGGCTGCGCACGGCCGCGTACGTCACCGGCTATCCCGGCAGCCCGCTCGCCAACTTCGACCGCGACGTCAGCGCCGCAGCAGCGCTCGCCCAGCGCGACGGACTGCCGCTCGTGTTCCAGCCGGCGATGAACGAAGAACTCGGCGCCACCGCCGTGATGGGCAGCCAGTTGGCGGTCACGCTCGACTCGTGTCGCTACGACGGCGTGCTGGGCATCTGGTACGGCAAGGCGCCCGGCATCGACCGCGCCAGCGACGCGCTGCGCCACGCCGCGTTCGCCGGCACCTCGCAGTACGGCGGCGCGGTCGCACTCGTCGGCGACGACCCGACGGCAAAGAGCAGCACGCTGCCGTCATCGACGGGCGCCACCCTCGTCGACCTCAACATGCCGATCATCCACCCGGGCGACGTGCAGGAGGCCATCGACCTCGGGCGCCATGCGGTCGCGCTGTCGCGCGCGAGCGGGCTGTGGGTGGGCGTGAAGATCGTCGAGACCGTCGCCGACGGCAGCGGCACCATCGAGGTGCACCCCGACCGCATCACGCCGGTCGTCCCCACCGTCGAGGTCGACGGGCGGGTGTGGGTACCGATGCCGTCAGGCCGGTTGCTCACGCCGTACTCGCTCGACATGGAACGCGAGTTTCACGCCGTGCGCCTCGACATCGCCCGCCGCTACGGCGTCGCCAACCGTCTCAACGAGGTCGTCGTGCGCGGCGCCAGTGACTGGATCGGCATCATCGCCAGCGGTCACACGTATCACGAGACGCGGGAAGCGCTCAGCGTCCTGGGCCTGCGCACCGACGACCAATTGCGCGACGTGGGCATCAGGGTCTTCAAGGTCGGGATGCCGATGCCCCTCGACCCCGAGCAGGTGCGCGACTTCGCGACGGGGCTCAGCGAGATCGTGGTGGTCGAGGAGAAGACCCCGAACCTCGAGTGGTACGTCAAGGACGCACTGTTCGGGCGCCCGGCGCACGCGCTCGTCACCGGCAAGCGCACGCCCGACGACCAGCCGTGCTTCCCCACGTGGGGCGGGCTCGACGCCGACGCCATCGCACCGCTGCTGCGCTCGCGCCTCGAGCCACGACTCGCGTCGCGGCTCGCTCCCCCACCACCCGCACGCCGCCAGCTCATCCCGCTCTCGGTCAACCGCTCTCCGTACTTCTGCTCGGGCTGCCCGCACAACAGCAGCACCAAGGTGCCGGAGGACTCGCTCATCGGCGGTGGCATCGGCTGCCACAGCATGGTGATGCTCATGGAGCCGGACCAGGTGGGTCACATCATCGGGCTGACGTCGATGGGCAACGAGGGCGCGCAGTGGTTCGGCATGGCGCCGTTCGTCGACGAGCCGCACCTCATCCAGAACCTCGGCGACGGCACGCTGTTCCACAGCGGCATGGGCGCCATTCGCGCGGCCATCGCCAACGGCGCGAACATCACCTACAAGATCCTCTACAACGGCGCCGTCTCGATGACCGGCGGCCAGGATCCGTTCGGCCAGCTCGACGTACCGCGGCTGTGCAAGGTGCTGCTGGCCGAGGGTGTGCAGCGCGTCATCGTCACGACCGACGAGGTCAGCAGGTACCACCTCGACGAGATGCCGGTCGGTGTCAAGGTGTGGGACCGCAGTCGTCTCATCGAGGCGCAGGAGGTGCTCGCCGTCATCGAGGGGTGCACCGTGCTGATCCACGACCAGCGCTGCGCCGCCGAGAAGCGCCGCGACCGCAAGCGCGGCCGCATTCCGGCGCCCACCGAGCGCGTGGTGATCGACGAGCGGGTGTGCGAGGGGTGTGGCGACTGCGGTGCGGTCAGCAACTGTCTGTCGGTGCAGCCGGTCGACACGCCGTGGGGCCGCAAGACGCGCATCGACCAGGGTTCGTGCAATCTCGACCACTCGTGCATGCTCGGCGACTGCCCCAGTTTCATGACGGTCTCCGTCAGCAACGCCGAGCGCTTCGTACCCGTCGAGCCGCCGACCGACCTCCCACTGCCCGCCGCGCCGATGCGCGACTGCGCCGTGCGACTCAGTGGCATCGGCGGTACCGGTGTCGTCACGCTCAACCAGATCCTCGGCACCGCCGCGATGCTGCAGGGCTACCACGTGCGCGGGCTCGACCAGACCGGGCTGTCACAGAAGGCCGGTCCGGTGGTCAGCGACCTGCGTCTCACGGTCGGCGCACCCAGCGACTCGAACAAGGCCACGACCGGTGCAGCCGACGTGCTCCTCGCGCTCGACCAGCTCGTGGCCGGTTCGGAGAACACGCTGCGCGCCGCCGACGCCTCGCGCACGACCGTCGTGGTCAACACTGCCGAAGTGCCGACGGGGTCCATGGTGGTGCATCCCGACCGCCCCTTCCCGTCCGCCGACGTGGCCGGCCGCCTCGGGGCCCACGCTCGCTCGACCGTGCAGCTCGACGCCCGTCGACTGGCGGTCGCCTTCCTGGGCGACGACAGCACGACCAACGTGATCGTTGCGGGCGTTGCCGTGCAGCTCGGCGTCGTGCCCGTCGACGCCACGCTCGTCGAGCAGGCGATCTCGCTGAACGGTGTCGCCGTGGCGAAGAACCTCGCGGCATTCCGCTGGGGCCGCGCCTGGGCCGCCGACTGCACGGCCGTCGAGGCGGCATGTGACCGGGCCGAGGGCACGCCGGCTGTCGATGACCGACCCCTGCGCGAGCGCCTGCGCACCGATCTGGCCGACTACGCATCGCGTCGCTACGCAGCCCGGTTCGACCGCACGGTCGACACGGTCGCGGCGCTCGGTGACGACCGCCTCACCGAGGCGGTCATGCGCAACCTGCACAAGCTGATGGCCTACAAGGACGAGTACGAGGTCGCTCGCCTGTACCTGTTGCCCGAGTCGCGCCACCGGGCCGAGCGGGTCGGCGGCCGTCGCACCGCGGTGACGTACCACCTGCACCCGCCGGTGCTGCGTGCCCTCGGCATGCAGCGCAAGATCGCACTGCGCACGGGCGCCCGGACGATGTTCAGGGTGCTGCGGCTGATGCGGCCGCTGCGCGGCACGATGTTCGACCCGTTCGCGTACGCACGACTGCGGCGCCTCGAGCGAGCGTTGATCGGCGAGTACGAGCAGGCGATCGACGCGGTCGTGTCTCGCCTGGCGGGCGGCGATCGGACCACTGCAGCGGTCGACGAAGCGATCTCCATCGCGTCGCTGCCCGACCGCGTGCGGGGCTACGAGTCGCTCAAGCTCGAGCGGGCGCTCGCCTACCGCGACGAGCTGGCGCAGCGCACCGCAGCCTTCGTGGGCTGAGCCCGCGCGCCGACGCTGCTGCTGCCGTCAGAGCTCGGCAGCGACGTCGCGGTACACGGCGTCGAACCGATCGCCGATCTCCTCGATCAGCTCGTCGCCCATGATCGTGCTCAGTACCAGCATGCCGCGGGACGCGAAGTACATCCCGTGGTTCATGCCGGCGAGGTGGATGAGCCGCATGGTCTTCGCGTCCTTGCGGACGATGTTGGCCACTGGGGCCTCGTCGGCGGCGTAGATGTTGAGCAGCGAACCGACGCGGCGGCACGAGAAGGGCACGCCGTTCGAGGCGGCCGCTGCAGCGAGCCGCTGCTCGAGCCGCTCGGCGCGCCGGCCCATCGCAGCGACGTTGTCGCTGGTGAGATTGCTGTAGCTCGCGATACCAGCGGCGGTCGTGACCGGGTTGCCGTTGAACGTTCCCGAGTGGAAGATGCGGCCGCGGCCCGGGTCGAGCAGGCTCATGAACTCGCTCTTGCCGCCGACTGCGCCGACCGGGTACCCGCCACCGATGATCTTGCCCATCGTGGTCAGGTCGGGGTCGATGCCAAGGTTCTGCTGCTGGCCGCCAGTGCTCATGCGCAGGCTGATGACCTCGTCGAGGACGAACAGCGCGCCAGCCTTCGCGGCTGCAGTGTGAACCCGCTGGAAGAACTCGGCGGGGGCGTCGATGAGGCCCGACGATCCCATGAACCCCTCGAGGAACACCGCAGCGATTTCGTGCCCCTGCTCGGCGAGGATGCGCTCGAACGCCTCGGCGTCACCCCACGGCGCGGTGATGGTGTGCGGCCACGTGTGGTCGCCTTGGTTACCGAAGAAGCCGGCCTCGAACGCCTCGTGGCTGCCGTGGTAGCCGAACTGTGCCATCAGCACCTTGATGCGGCCGGTGTGCGTGCGCGCCACGTGCAGGGCGAGCATGTTGGCCTCGCTGCCCGAGTTGCAGAACCGCACGAGGTCGACCGACGACACGCGCGACGTGATCAGCTCGGCCAGCTCGACCTGCGAGTTGTTGCGCGCCGGCCATGCCGTGCCTGCGCCGATGACACGCGACACCGCCTCGACGATCGGTGGGTAGGCGTGGCCGTGCAACAGGCTGGTGAAGTTGTTCGACAGGTCGATGTAGTCGTGACCGTCGATGTCGGTGAGCGTGTGCCCCTTCGCGGACGCGATCGTCAGCGGGTACGGCGAGTGGTAGCCCGCGGCGCGGGTCTCGCCGGCGGGCATCACCTTCTGTGCTCGCGGTCCCATCGCTGCGCTCTGCGGCGACCGCGCGATGTAGGTGGACTCGATGGTGGTGGTGGCGGCGGTAGTGGTCATCTCACGGCTCGAGGAGTGCGTCGGACGGGTTGCTCGGGTCGTAGTAGACCACGACGGATGCGCCAGCCGGGTATCGGGCGACCGTGGCCGTCGCCGAGTCGCACGGCTCGTCGGCCGCGCGCACCCGCTGACCGCGGAAGACCGTGCCGTCGACCGAGTACGAGTAGATGACGAGCGGCAACTGTGCAGGCACCTGCACCGTCGAGCTGATCACCGTGCCACTGGTGTGCTGACGCGGGGCGCGACGCCACGTGCGCTGGCGCGACTTGCCGAGCTTGGCGAGCAACCTGCCCATCTGGTCCCCTTGCGAAGACTCCCCCGGCGGCGAACCCTAACGCGTCGTCAGAGGCGCTCTGCACGGAGCGCCGACCGGCGCACCTTGCCGGCGTCGTCGCGCAGCGGGGTGTCGACGTACTCGAAGGTCCGCGGCACCTTGTACGAGACCAGCCGCTCGGCGAGGAACCGCCGCAGTTCGTCCTCGTCGATGGTCGCCCGGTCGGCCTCGAGGATCGCATGCACGACATTGCCCTTGTCCTCGTCGGGCAGGCCGATGACGGCGCACGAGCGGATGCCCTCGTGCTCCTGCAGGGCGGCCTCGATCTCGGCCGGGTAGATGTTGGCACCGCCCGACAGGATCATGTCGGCTGCACGGTCGCCCAGGTACAGGTAGCCGTCGGCGTCGAGGCGTCCCATGTCGCCGAGCGACTCCCATCCGCCGTCGAGCGTCCGCGCCGTGGCACCGACGTAGCGGTACGTCGGCGTGTCACGCAGGTTGCGCATCCACACCTCGCCCTGCTCGCCCACGGGCAGTTCGTTGCCGTGCTCGTCGGCGATCATGACGGTGCCGGGCAGCGGGCGGCCGACCGAGCCGCGGTGCTCGAGCCATTCGGCGCCGGTGATGACGGTCGACGTCTGCGACTCGGTGCCGGCGTAGAGCTCGTAGATGCGGTCGGGTCCGAGCCAGTCGATCCACACCTGCTTGAGCCACTCGGGACACGGCTCGGCGAGGTGCCACACGACACGCAGCGACGACAGGTCGTAACGGGTGCGCACGTCGTCAGGCAGCCGCCAGATGCGCTTCATCATCGTCGGCACCAGGTACACGACCGTGCCCCGGTGCCGCTCGATCGCGGCGAGCGTCTCCTCGGCGTCGAAGCGCGGTAGCAGTGCGACAGAGTTGCCGTACAGCAGGCTCCACCAGCTCCAGACCGCAGGGCCGTTGTGGTAGAGCGGACCGGGCATGACGAGGCACCCGTCGGTGCCCAGCGCGAGCGGCACCGGTGCCTCGGGATCGAGGCCCGCCGGGTCGCCCGAGACGATGAGCTTCGGCCGCCCGGTGCTGCCGCCCGACGTGGGTGCCTTCCACGCCGGTGACATCACGTCGGGGAGCGCAGCACGCGCCGCATCCCCGGCGTCGGGTGCCACGTACCCGAACGGCACGCAGTGACGGCCCTCGAGCGAACCCGGCTCGGCGCCGACGACGGCCCGCGGCTCGGCGAGCTCGAGGATCGCCTCGATCTCGCGCTGCGGCAGGCGGTGCGAGATGGGCTGTGGGATCGCGCCGAGCCGCCACGTCGCGACGTACGCGACGAACCAGTCGATGCTGTTGGGCACGGCGATGGTGACCATGTCACCGGCGCGCACCCCTGCCTCGTGGAACTCGACGGCGAGGTCCTCGCCGCGGCGCACGAGGTCGGCCCGCGTGATGCGATCGTCGCCGCACGTGATGGCGACGCGATCGGGGTCGGCGGCAGCGAGGTCGCGGAGGCGTTGGCTGTACGGGACGAGTTCCATGGTCGGGTGAGCGGGTGGCGCCGTCGTCAGCCGAGTTGCTTGGCGAGGCGGAGACCGCCCACCGAGTCTGGCCGCTGCAGCGCGGCCAGCGCCACCTCGAAGTCGGGCAGCGACCACACCGAGCCCTCGTCGGTGATCATCACGAACCGGTCGAGCGTCGACAGGAAGGTGCGGTCGTGGCTGACGGCAACGACCGTGCCCTGGAAGCCGTCGAGCGCCTGCTCGAGCGCCTCTGAGGACTCGATGTCGAGGTTGTCGGTGGGCTCGTCGAGCAGCAGCACGTTGTGCCCGTCGAGCTCGAGGCACAGGATCTCGAGCCGCGCCTTCTGGCCGCCTGAGAGCGTCTGGTGCTCCTGGCGCGAGTTGGGGGCGAGGCCGTAGCGGGCGAGGGCCTTCATCGCGGCCTCCTCGTCGTAGATGCGCTGGCGAACGATGTCGATGCAGTGGCGGCCCTTGAACTCGGGCCGGTCGTTGACCTGTGTGAACATGCCGACCGACGTGCGCGGCCCGAACGAGACGCTGCCCGACACCGACTCGGCAGGCTGCAGCGTGCCCGCGAGCGCACCGAGCAGGTGCGTCTTGCCGGTGCCGTTCGGCCCGATCAGGCCCACCCGCTCGCCGAAGTAGACCTCATCGCTGAACGGCGAGAAGAGATCGCCGACCGACACGTCGGTGAGCTGCACGACACGCCGCGCCGAGTCGGCACCGCGCAGGCGCACCTTGATCTGCTGGTCGGGCACGGGCGGGGGCGGCGGACCGGCAGCGACGAACTTCTCCCAGCGCGTCTCGGCCGCGTTCGCCTTGGTGGCGTTCTTGAAGTTCTGCGCGGCGCGCTGCTTCATGATCTTCATGTGGTGGAACAGGCGACGTTCCTCGTCGTTCCACCGCTTGAGCGCGTCGCCCAACAGGTCCTGTCGCTTCTGGCGCGCCTCGGGGAACGAGGCGTACGACCCGCCGTGCACCCACGCACCCGAGCCCTCGATGACGATGATCTTGGTCGCGACACGCTCGAGGAGGGTGCGGTCGTGGGACACCATCAGCACGGTGCTGCGGCACTGCCGGATCTGGTCCTCGAGCCACTCGCGTGTCGGGATGTCGAGATAGTTGTCGGGCTCGTCGAGCAGCAGGATGTCGGCACCGGACGTCAGGAGCAGGTCGAGCACGAGGCGCTTGCGCTCGCCGCCGCTCAGCTCGCCCACCTTTCGGGTCGCGAAGTCGTCGACCGCAGTCTTGACGCTGCGCCGCGCCGCAGCCGCCCACTGCGACTCGAGCTCGTAGCCACCCAGATCACCCCAGTGCGTGAGTGCCTCCGCATAGCCCGTGCCGTCATCAGTACCCGCATACATGGCTGCCTCGGCGGCGTGCAGCGCTCGACCGGCCTCACGCAGGGCCGGTGGCGCGACCTCGACGAGCATGTCGCGAAGGCTGTCGTCGGGACTCGACATGCCGACGTCCTGCGTCATCGTCAGCACCGTGCCGCCGAGCTGGAACTCGCCGCTGTCGGCCTCGATGACGCCGGACAGGATCCGCAGGATCGTGCTCTTGCCGACGCCGTTCGCGCCCACGAGTGCCGCGTGCTCGCCCGGCGAGACCCCGAACGACACGTCGAAGAACAACGAGTCGCCGCCGGGCGGCGCGTACTCGAGCTCCGACACGCTGATACTGCTCATTCCCCCATCGTTATCGGTCGTCGTTAGTCTCTCCACCGATGCGCGCCGCGGTGTACGAACGATTCGAGGGTCCCATCGGCGTGGTCGAGGTTCCCGACCCCACACCGCAGCCCGACGAGGCCGTCGTGCAGGTCACCGCAGTCGGGCTGTGCCGCAGCGACTACCACGGCTGGCACGGCACCGACCCTGACATCGTCTGCCCACACGTCGGAGGCCACGAGTTCGTCGGCCGGGTGGTCGCGGTGGGCGCAGCCGTACACCGAGTGCAGGTCGGCGACCGCATCATGGTGCCGTTCGTGTGTGGCTGCGGCGAGTGCGACCCGTGTCGCCTCGGCCAGCACCAGGTGTGCCGCCGCCAGGAGCAGCCGGGCTTCACCCGGTGGGGCGCGTTCGCGCAGTACACCACCATCCCCTACGCCGACGTCAACGCCGTGCACGTACCCGAGGCCGTCTCGGACGAGGCCGCTGCGCTGGTGGGCTGCCGTGTCAGCACCGCGTACCGGGGCGTGGTCGAGCAAGGTCGCCTCGCAGCCGGCGAGGTGCTCGTCGTGCACGGTTGCGGCGGCGTCGGACTCGCCGCGATCGCATTCGGCCGCGCACTCGGCGCTCGGGTCGTGGCGGTCGACGTGTCACCCGACGCGCTCGCACTGGCGCGCTCGGTCGGCGCCGACGAGTTGCTCGACGCGACGGGCGTCAACGCCGTCGACGAGGCGATTCACGACCTGGTGGGCGGCGCGCACGTGTCGGTCGAGTGCCTCGGCCACGCGGTCACCGCCACCAACTCGGTGCGCTGCCTGCGCCCGCTCGGTCGCCACGTGCAGATCGGGCTGTTCCCCTCGCCCACTGCCGACTTCCCCATCTCGCGCGTCATCCGCGACGAACTCGAGGTGCTCGGCGTGCACGGCCTGTCGGCATCGCGCATCCCGCAGGTGCTGGCGATGGTTGCCGACGGCCGCATCGACCCGACAGCCGTGGTGCGCCAACGCCTCTCGCTCGACGACGTCCCGGCTGCGCTGCCGGCAATGGGACGGTTCGCATCGCCGGGCGTGTCGCTCGTGACGAGCCTGTAGGCCGGCGGTTGTCAGACCGCAGGTTGCTGCTGCGTGATGCAGTGGATGCCGCCGCCGAAGCAGAAGATGTCACGCGAGTCGATCGGCACGATCTCGCGCCCGGGATAGACCGACCGCATGATGTCGATGACCTCGGCGTCATGCGGGTCGTCGAACGTGCACAGGATGACAGCGCCGTTGCACACGTAGTGATTGATGTAGCTCCAGTCGACGATGTCGCCGTCGTCGTGGGTCTGCTGCGGCGCCGGCACCTCGATCACCTCGAACGGCGTGCCGTCGGCATGGCGCGCGCCGCGCAGGATGTCGAGGTTCTCGCGGCAGACCTCGAAGTCGGGATGCGACCGGTCGCGCTGGGTGTGCGCCAGTACCGGACCGGTGGGCGTGAAGCACGCAACGATGTCGATGTGCCCGCGCGTGCCGAAGCGGTCGTAGTCCTTGGTGAGGCCTCGCGGCACCCACACCGTGCTGGTGACGCCCAGGTAGGCGCGCAGCTCGGTGTCGACCGACTCGGTGTTCATCGAGGGGTTCCGGCCGGGATCGAGCTGCACGGTGTGCGTGCACATGACCGTGCCGCGCCCATCGACGTGGAGACCGCCGCCCTCGTTCGTCATCTCGGACGAGAACAGCTCGGCACCCGCGAGGCCAGCGATGAAGGCACCGACGTGCTGCTCGTCGTCGAAGCGCGAGAACCCTGCATTGCCCCACGCGTTGAAGCGCCAGTGCGTCGCACCCAGCCGGCCGTCGGGGTGGGTGAGGAACGTCGGCCCGCTGTCGCGAGCCCACGCATCGTCGATCGGCGTCTCGTGGGTCTCGATGTTGTCAGCGACCGCCGGGTCGAACATCGAGCGTGCGATCTCGGCGTCACCCGTGTTGCACACCATCGACAACGGCTCGAAGCGTGCGATCGCGTTGGCGACCTCGGTCCACTTGCGGCGGGCCAGCACGACGTCGGCCTCGTTGTCGAACGTGATGTTGGGCGTGGGGAACTCCATCCAGGTGCGCGTGTGCGGCACCCATTCGGGTGGCATGGAGAACCCGGCGAGTCGCGGCGTGGTCACAGGAAGTACAACCTACTGAGCGGCACCCGGTCGACCGGCTCGACGTACACGCGCTCGCCGTCGAACGACACCATGCCCGTGGCTGCATCGACGTCAACGGTGCCCAGGCGAGCGTTGTGCACCAGATCGGCCGGACCGATACCACGCGTTCCCCGCACGGCGACGCGCTGACGGCGGGTGGTCATGGCGTCGGTGGCTGCCTGCACGGCTGCGGCGGACACGAACGCCAGCGACAGATCGGCCGCAGTCGCACCGTGCGACCCGAACTGTGGGCCCAGCACCAGTGGCTCGCACGTGTCGGTGGTGGCGTTGGGGTCGCCGGTCACGCCGTAGGCGGGGAAGCCGGCCTTGAGCACCAGCTGGGGCTTGGCACCGAAGTGGTCGGGACGCCACAGCACGATGTCGGCCAGTTTGCCCACCTCGACCGAACCGATCTCGTGCGACATGCCGTGCGCGATGGCCGGGTTGATCGTGAGCTTGGCGAGGTACTGGCGCACGCGCTCGTTGTCGTGACGAACCGGGTCCTCGCGACCGGCCTCTCGCGACGCGTCCTTCATGCGCGCCGCCAGCTGGAACGTGCGCCGTACCGTCTCTCCGGCACGACCCATCCCCTGCGCGTCGCTGGAGGTGATGCCGATGACCCCGAGGTCGTGCAGCACGCCCTCGGCGCCCATCGTGCCGCCACGGATGCGGTCGCGCACCATGTGGTGGTCGCTGTGCGAGTGATGGTTCAGGCCGTGCGCGGCGAAGATCATCTCGTAGTGCTCGTCGAGCGCGTCGCGCCCGAACGGCAGCGTCGGGTTGGTGCTGCTGCCCAGCACGTTGGGCACACCCGCGAGTCGCAGCACGTCGGGCACGTGGCCGCCGCCGCAGCCCTCGATGTGGAACGCGTGGATGGTGCGGCCGTCGAGCACCCGCAGCGTGTCGGCCACGCTGAGGCACTCGTTCAGCCCGTCGGTGTGCAGCGCCACCTGCACGTCGTGCACCTCGGCGACGTTCAGCGCCGTATCGAGCGCCCGAGTGTGCGCACCCATGTCCTCGTGCACCTTGAATCCGCAGGCGCCACCCTCGACGAGTGCCTCGACGAGCGGCGCCTCGACCGACGACGAGCCACGGGCGAGGAACCCGATGTTGACCGGCCACGCGTCGAACGCGTTGAACGCATGCCGCAGCGCCCACGGCGAGTTGACGCCCACCCCCCACACCGGGCCGAACTCCTGGCCGAGGATGGTGGTGACACCCGCCGCGAGCGAGGCCTCCATGATGCGCGGCGACATGAGGTGCACGTGCGTGTCGATGGCGCCGGCCGTGGCGATGAGGCCCTCGCCGCTGATGATGGTGGTGCCGGTGCCGACGACGACATCGACGCCGTCGAGCGTGTGCGGGTTGCCCGCCCGGCCGATGCCGCAGATGCGCCCCTCGCGGATGCCGATGCTGACCTTGCCGATGCGGTGCATGGCGTCGATGAGCACCACGTTCGAGATGACGACGTCGCAGGTGTCGCGCACCGCCGCACCCTGCAGGTGCAGTCCGTCGCGCGCGGTCTTGCCGAACCCGGCGACGAACTCGTCGCCGCGTCGCTGGGCGTCGAACTCGACCTCGACCACCAGTGACGTGTCGCCGAGCCGCACCCGGTCGCCGACCGTGGGGCCGTGGATGGCGGCGTAGTCGTCGGGGAGGACGTCGTGCGGCTGCAGGTGTCGGTCGTGGTTGGTGCCGGTCATGACGCCGCGCCGTCCACACCGCCTGCGCCGAGATACCCCTCGCGCCGCGCTCGCTCGAGCGCCTGTTCCTTGGCGCCGGGCGCGTCGAGCGGGCCGTCCACCAGTCCGGCGAAGCCGATCGCGACCCGCTCGCCGCCGACGGGTACCAGCGCCACCGTCACGGTCTCGCCCGGCCCGAACCGCAGTGCCGAGCCGGCCGGGATCGCCAGCCGCATCCCGTATGCCGCCGACCGGTCGAACCGCAGCCGCGGGTTGACCTCGAAGAAGTGGAAGTGCGACGTGATGCTGACCGGTACCGCGGACGTGTTGGTGACGTCGATCGTGACGGTGCCCTCCGGCGCCAGCGCCACCGGCGGCGCCGTCACCACGGCGCCGGGTGCCGCCTCGCCCAGCCCGGGCGCCGTCGACGGGGGGCCGAACGGGTCGCGCACCACCACCAGGCGTGTCCCGTCGTCGAACACGGCCTCGACCTTGACCTCGCGCACGATGTCGACCACGCCCGGCAGGACGTCGGTGGCCGTCAGCACCGCCGCGCCGGCTGCCGCCGCCTCGGCCAGCCGCCGCCCGTCACGGGCCGCCTCGCACACCGTGTCGGCGATCAGGGCGGTCGCCTCGGGCACGTTGAGCTGCAGCCCCCGGGCCCGGCGGGCACGTGCCAACTCGGCCGCCGTGAACACGAGCAGCCGATCTCGGTCGGTCGGCGTGAGGCGCATGGACGAACCCTATTCCTACGGCCTCTCACCGTGGTAGAACACGGCCACGACTTCAGCCTCAGGGGGACTTCATGTCGTCGATCTCGATCCGTCGTGCACTGCTCGCCGGCGCACTCGCCGCCAGCCTCGCCGTCGCTGGCGCCGTCACCGTCTCGACCGCGGCGTCGAGGGCGGGTGGCACAGCCTCCACCGACGGCAACCAGGGCAAGAAGCCAGTCCGCGACACCTCGGTCGCCATTGTCCAGCTCACGGGCACGCCCCTTGCCACGGCGTCGGGCATCGACCGCGGCAAGTCCAACCGCGTCAACTTCAACGGCGCCCGCACCAAGGCGTACCGCACGCAGTTGCGCCTCACCCGCGACGCATTCCGCGACTGGATGAAGGTGAACGCGCCCAAGGCGCGTATCTCGAAGGGGTACGACATCTCGGTCAACGCGGTCGTCGTCAAGCTGAACGGGACGTCGCTGGCAACGCTGCGCCTGTCGCCGCTCGTGCTGCGCGCCCAGTACGCGGGGCTGTACTACCCCAACGACGCGCTCGACCCCGACCTCGACCTCATCAACGCGATCAGCGCGTGGGGCGGTGGCGGTGCCGCCGGTGCCGGTGCCGGCGTCAAGGTCGGCATCATCGACTCGGGCATCGACCAGGACCACGCGTGCTTCGACGACGCAGGTGACAGCGACGGGCCTGGCAACTTCACCAACAACAAGGTGATCGTCGCCAAGGTGTTCAACATGCGCGCCGGTGTGATGCGCCTGACCCCCGAGGGCATCGGCGCGCACGGCACGCACGTGGCCGGCACGGTGGCCTGCGACTACGGCACGACCGCGGTGGTCGAGGGCGTCACCGTCCCGCACACCATCTCGGGTGTTGCGCCCGCTGCGCTGCTCGGCAACTACAACGTCTTCCCCGGCGATGTCGAGAACGCTCGCAGCGAGGACATCCTCAACGCACTCGATGCCGCCTACGTCGACGGTATGAACATCGTCAACATGAGCCTCGGCGGTGGCTCGTACGGCATCCAGGACCTGCTCACGATCGCCGTCGACAACCTCGACCGCGGCGGCATGCTCAGCAGCATCTCGGCCGGCAACGACGGCCCCGGCTTCTCGACGGTCGGCTCGCCCGGCATGGCCGCCCGCGCGCTCACCGCCGGCGCCTCGACGGTCGCGCACATCGTGTCGGGCAGCATCGACACCAACATCGGCAGTGCACTCGCCGTCGCCGCCGAGTTCACCGAGGCGGTGCCGGGCACGTACGGCCCGATCGACGTCGTCGAGGGCACCGGCCCCACCGGGGTCGAGGCACTCGCCGACGTGTCACAGGCATGCACCCCGATCCCCGACGGCACCGGCATCGCCGTGGTCGCCCGTGGCACCTGCGACTTCGTCACCAAGGTCGACAATGTCCAGGCCGCGGGTTACGACGCCGTCATCGTCATCAACCGCGAGCCCGGTGCCTTCGTGATGGGCGGCGACCCCGCCAGCACGCGCACGATTCCCGCGGTGATGATCGACCTCGCCGACGCCGACATCGCGCTCACGGCCAGCGGTGACGTCACGCTCAACGACCCCGCCTACTACAACCCGTACGGCACCGCCAACGAGATGGCCGACTTCTCGAGCGAGGGCCCCACCGACGTCGACCGCCGCATCAAGCCCGACGTCGTGTCGCCCGGCGTCAACGTGCTGTCCTCGGTGCCGGGTGGCGAGTTCGCCTTCTACAACGGCACGTCGATGGCGGCACCGCACCTCGCGGGCGCTGCCGCTGTCGTGTGGTCGCAGCACCCCACGTGGACCGCCTGGCAGGTCCGCTCTGCCATCACCAACACCGCCGATCTCGGCGCCACGGTGGTGCACTACGAGGACGATCTCGCCGATGACCCGAACCTGGTGGGTGCGGGCCTGCTCGACGTGCTGGCAGCGACCAATGCCACCGCCCTGATGTCGCCGGTCAGCGCGAGCTTCGGCACGGCCGAGCGCGGCGCCGGTCACGTCATCACCCGCTACGTGACGCTGAAGAACCTCGGGAGCGGCACACTGACGGCCCGCGTGGTCGACCGCCACGGCAGCGCCACGTTCACGGTGTCGGGCTCGGTGGGTGCCGCCAGCACGGGCGTGCTCACGGTCGTGGCACGCACTGCCAAGGGCGCCACGGTGGGACACTCGTGGGCCACGGTCGAGATCCTCGACGGTGACACCGTGGTGGCACACCTGCGGCTCTACGTGCTCGTCGCATGACCCAACCCGTCAAGTTCGGGTGGCTGTCACCCGTGATCGGCAACCGGTGGAGCGATCACCAGCCGATCGTGGTGTACCAGGACCAACACATCCTGCCGACCGCCCTCCCGCACTTCGACTCGCTGTGGATCGCCGACCACTTCTACGGGTTCGATGCCAAGACCGACCCGTTCATGGAGGCATGGACCACGCTGACGTGGCTGGCGGCGCGCTACCCCGACGTGATGCTGTGCCACCACGTGCTGGGGCACGGCTATCGCCCGCCGGCGCTGACGGCCAAGATGGCCGCCACCCTGCAGGTGCTGTCGGGCGGTCGCTTCGTGCTGGGCATCGGCGCAGGCTGGCGCGACGACGAGTACGCCGCCTACGGCTACGACTTCCCGTCGGCCAAGGTGCGCTTCGAGCAGCTCGAGGAAGTGATCACGATCTGCCGCCTGATGTGGACCGAGGACGAGCCGACCTTCGAGGGGCGCCACTTCCGCATCGCCGGTGCGTCGGCCCCTCCCAAGCCCGCCCCCGTGCCCCGCGTGCTCATCGGCGCCTCGGGCGAGCAGATCGGCCAGCCGATGGTGGGCCGGCTGGCTGACATGTGGAACTGCTGGTGGCGCGGCGACGAGGACTGGGCGCACCGAACGGGCATCGTGCACGCCGCCGCCGAGAAGGCCGGTCGCAACCCGGCCGACATCGAGGTGACCAACACGGTCGAGCGCTCGCTCCCCGAGACCGATGCCGACTCGGAGCAGCTGCTCGAGTTGCTGGCCCACCGCGCCTCGAAGGGCGTCCAGCACTTCGTCATGGACTTCGGCCACCCGCGCACCACCGAGCACATCGCCCGCTTCGTCGAGCAGGTGATGACCCCGCTGCGCGCAGGCTGACGCACGCCCCGACTCCCGCGCCCCCGTCGGCCTCAGCTCATCTGGTCGCGCACCGGGCGGAACAGCCGTGCGCCGACCGCAGCCACCGGCACGCTGGTGCAGCCCGCCAGCACGAACGGCACGAGCAGGCCCCACTCGTGGGCGACGAATCCCCCGAAGGCCGCGCCGAACGGCACGACGCCCCACGAGACCGTGCGGTAGATCGCGTTCGCGCGGCCCAGCAGTTCGGGTGGTGTGATGGCCTGGCGCACTGTCGTGTTGACCGCGATCCAGATGCCAGTGCCCACACCGAGCAGGAACATCATCGACACGGCCACCACCGCCGATGTCGACAACACCATGCCGAACATCGGCACGGCCCACAGCCACAGCGGGATCACCATCGTCCGTGCCGCCCCGAGGCGCCGCACCATGCCTGACACGAACCACCGCGTCATCACCGTGCCGGCCGCCGACCCGACGAACAGCAGCGAATAGGTCGTCGGGCCGCGGTGCAGGTGTTCGTCGGTGTACAGCACGAGCAGTGCGATCGCGCCGAAGTAGAAGAAGTTGGTGACGGCCAACGACCCGCAGATCGCGCGGTAGATCGAGTTGCCCCACACGAACCGCACGGCATCGGCCATGTCGCGACGCAGCGTCGACGGACTGCGCTCGACGAGCCGGGGATTGCGCGGCAGATGCGACACGAGTGCCGCGGAACCCGCGAAGGTGACGGCGTCGGCGAAGAACGGCAGCGAGCGCGTCGCCTCGAACGCGGCCACCCCCAGCGGCGGCCCGGCGAACTGCGCAGCGGCGAACTGTGCGCTCGCGAACCGCGCGTTGGCCTGCAGCAGGTCGGGCTGCTCGACGATGTCGGGCAGCAACGCCTGTGCGGTGTTCACGTGCAGCGTGTCGCCCGTGGTGAGCAGGAACGCGCAGACGTAGAGCATCCAGATGTTCGCCATGTCGAGCACCACGAACACACCGAGCGCGCTGACGACGATCAACCTGCCGAGGTCGGCTGCCATCAACAGCCGCCGCCGGTTCATGCGGTCGGCGATCGCGCCGGTGAACAGCGACAGCACCAACCACGGCAGCCGGAGCGCGATCGTGACGCCGGCGATGAGACGCGGGTCGCGGGTGAGCGTCGCCGCGAGCAGAGGGAACGCGGTGACGAACATGCCGTCACCCGTGCTGGAGACCAACACGGACAGCCACACGTGACGGAACGGCCTGCCGAGCGATCGACGGCCTGCTGCAGCAGCGGCGTCGTCGAGCCCTCCCCCGGCGGTCGGTGCGTCGCCGGTCGGGGTCATCGTCGACCGATGGTACTGACGCCGCCGACTACCGACGGGTCTCGATCGCGTCAGCCGAGTCATCGACCGCGGGTTGTCGCCACCACTACCGTTCCGGCTCATGGCACACGTCGATGTCGCCCGGTACCGGGCCCGCAGCCTGTGGCTCGACCGCCTCGGCGACCACCTGGCCCCTCGACCGGCGCTCGACACGGACCTGCAGTGCGACGTCGCCATCGTGGGCGCCGGCCTCACCGGCCTGTGGACCGCCTACTCGCTCGTCACCGCCGACCCGTCGCTGCGCATCGCCGTCGTCGAGCGCGACATCGTGGGCTTCGGCGCGTCGGGACGCAATGGAGGATGGGCCAGCGCCGGCATCGCTGGCAGCCCGGGCCGCTACGCGCGCCAGCACGGCGTCGATGCAGTGCGCCGCGCCACTCGCGCCACCAACGACGCGGTCGACGAGATCGGCCGCGTCGTCGCCCTCGAGCGCATCGACTGCGCGTACGCGAAGCAGGGCACGCTCACCGTGGTCACCAGCGAGCCACAGCGCGCCCGCCTGCTGGCCGCGCACGAGGCGTCACGGTCGAACGGCACGCACAACGACGACGACCAGTTGCTCACGGCCGAGGGCGTCGCCCGACACGCACGGGTCGCGGGCACACTCGCCGGTGCGTTCACGCCGCACTGCGCCGGCGTCGACCCGGCGCGGCTGACGCGTGGCCTCGCCGAGGCGTGCGAACGGCACGGCGTGCGCATCTACGAACAGACCGCGGTGCACGACCTGCACCCCGGCCACCTGCACACCGACCACGGTGCCGTGCGCGCCGACATCGTGCTGCGCACGACCGAGAGCTACACCGTGCAACTACCGGGGCACCGGCGCGACTACCTGCCGCTCACCTCGTTGATGATCGCCACCGAGCCGTTGCCGGCGGGCGTGTGGGACGAACTGGGCTGGCCGCGAGGCATGACGATGAAGGACAAGCGCCACCTCTTCTTCTACGCGCAGCGCACCGATGACGACCGCATCGCGATCGGCGGCCGAGGCGCGCCGTACGCGCTGCGTCGCTCGATGGACGCCTCACGCGAGCAGGCCCCGGACGTACGGGCACGGCTCGCCAACGTCATCCGCACGCACTTCCCTGCCGCCGCCGACGCGGCGATCACCCACCACTGGGGCGGCACGCTGGCCGTGCCCCGGGACTGGACGAGCGCGGTGCACTACGACCCCGCCTCGAGGACCGGCTGGGCCGGCGGCTACAGCGGGCACGGCGTCGTCGCCGCGCACCTGAGCGGGCGCACGCTGGCCGACCTCGTGCTCGGACGGACCACCGAGCTGACGTCGATGCCGTGGGTCGACCACCGCTCGCGCCGCTGGGAGCCCGAACCCCTTCGCTGGCTGGCGTCGCAGGGCATCGTCCGCATGCTCGGCAGCGCCGACCGCTACGAGGACGCCACGGGCAACGCGGCACGGCGGGTGCGCATGGTTCGCCGCTGGCTGCCACCCGCCTGACGCCGACACCAGTCCGTCACGCGCACCACCGTTCCCACCCGGCACCACGGCCGTTCGACCCCCACGAGTCGGACCCGCGACGCCGCCTCAGGAGGGGTCGGCAAGTACGATTCGGCGCCGTGGACACCCTCGTCGCGCCTCCCAGTGCCGCCGCGTTCGGCGTGACCACCCCACCGCCACCTCCGCGGACGATCCAGGTCGCGAGCCGGCGCATCCCCGTGGTGTTGCCCCGCCTCGAGGACTCGCGCCTGCACGTCGCCGCGGTGGTCATCACCCTGCACACCCTCGGCCAGGTCGCACTCGGTTTCCACGTCAGCGTGCCGCAGATCCTCACCGCGATCCTGACGTGCGCACTGCTGCAGGTGGTCATCACGTTCCGCCAGACCGGGTCGATCGTGTGGCCGGCCAGCGCGATGCTCACCGGCAGCGGCATCGGCCTGATCCTGCGCGTCCCCACCACGCCGGTCGGCGATCACTGGACGTTCCACAAGTGGTGGGTGTTCGCCGGGATCGCCGCGTTCTCGCTGCTCACCAAGTACGTCATCCGCTGGCGCGGCACGCACGTGTTCAACCCGTCGAACCTGGGGCTCGTGCTGGCGTTCATCGTGCTCGGCAGCTCGGTCATCGAGCCGCTCGACTTCTGGTGGGCGCCGCTGTCGAACCCGGGGATGCTGGCCGCCTACGCCGTCATCCTCGTGGGTGGTTCGTTGGTGGCCCGGCGGCTGCACCTGCTCGCGACGGTGGTCTCGTTCTGGGTCGTCCTCGCGGTCGGTACGGCGATCAACGCTGCATCGGGCCAGTGCTTCACGGCGCGGTGGGCGTTCGCCCCGGTGTGCGGTGCCCACCTGTGGCGCACCATCGTCACCTCACCAGAGACGATGATCTTCACGTACTTCATGATCACCGACCCGCGCACCGTGCCCAAGGGGCGCGTCGGCCGGTCGTTGTTCGGTGCGCTGGTGGGCGTGGTGTGCGTGCTGTTGATGGCGCCGCAGCAGACCGAGTTCGGCGCCAAGGTGGCGCTGCTGTCGGGCCTCACCGTCATGACCCTGGTGCGCCCGCTGCTCGAGCGGTACCTGCCCTCGGCCGGCAGCGTCGGCGACACGCTGCGCGCCTACGCGCGGCGCATGCTGACCGGCCCGACCGATGCACCGACCATGGGAATGGTCGCCACCCGGGCCGCAGCGTTCTCGAGCGTGGCGCTGCTGCTCGTCGGCGGCCTCGCCGTCGGCGGCCGCTCGGCGCAGGGCCTGCTCGCCGGCGCCCCCGAGTCCACGCTCGACCGCATGACCGCCAATGTCGACCCATCGACCTTCCCCGACATCACCGTCGACCAAGAGGTCATCGACTGGAACCACGAGATCGACGTCGACGGCGCGCGTGAGATCGTCCTGACCATGGCGCAGAACCTGCAGCTCGAGACCACTGCGCTGCTGAACGGCGACGACGAGATGTTCACCGCTGTGGCACACGGCGATCGCCTCGACTGGCTGCGCACGCAACTGGCCGGGGCACAGCGCACCGGCACCACCGTGGTGAACCGCTACGACATCGACACGGTGCGCGTCACCCTGCTCGTGCCCTTCGGCCGCCAGGACGGCCTGAGCCTCGGCATGGTGTCGCGTGGCACGGTCACCACCGAGCGCTACTCGTCCGACGGCGCACTCGTGTCGACGCAGTCATCGCCGTTCGAGACGATGTGGGCGATGCGCCGCGCCACCGGCGCTCGCTGGCTCGTCGTGGCCGAGCTGCCGGTGCCGCCCCGCTCGTGAGCCGACCCCGTCCGGTCCGTCGCGTCACGAGTGCCGCGGGGGTGCTCGTGGTGGCCACGGCGGCGGTCACCGGCGCGGTGCTGCGCTCGGGTGACGATGGGCCGGCGGTGCCGCACTTCGTCGACGAGGCCAAGAAAGCTCAAGCCGAACTGGATCGCATTCGCGAGAAGGA
>JBMSSR010000003.1:0-28506 GCA_049424465.1 Ilumatobacteraceae bacterium | reverse complement strand
GTTGGCGCCGTGCACGAAGTCGGCCGGCCCGCGGTACGGCATGGCCAGCGGTCGGGCGGCACCCTTGGCCACCGGGATGTCGGGGCGGCCGGCGATGTCGAGGATGCGGATCGCGTTGTCGGTGCACGTGTCGACGTCGGCGTTGCCGAAGACGGTGGTGAGTCCGACCACGTCGAGTTCGGGCGAGGCGAGGGCGTAGAAGATCGCCATGGCATCGTCGATGCCGGGATCGGTGTCGATGATGATGCGACGCGGTGACATGTCGGTTGCCGAGCGCTGGCTCAGGCCTGCTCGAGCGCTTCGAGCAGCGTGTTCCAGGCGAGGGTCGCGCACTTGATGCGGACCGGGAACTTGACGACGCCCTGGAGAGCCTCGAGATCGCCGAGAGCGACCGCCGGGTCGGGCTCGATCGGGTTGCCGTCCTCGTCCGGGATGCTCATCATCCCCTTGAACCGACGCACCAGGGCGCGGACCTCGTCGACGGGGCGACCCTTCACCGCCTGGCTCATCATGCTGGCCGAGCTCTGCGAGATGCTGCAGCCCTGACCGCCGACCTTGACGTCGGTGACCACTCCGCCCTCGACGACGAGGTAGATGTCGATCTCGTCGCCGCACAGCGGGTTGTGACCCACGGCGTGCGCAGCAGGAGGCGGCAGCTCGCCGCGGTTGCGCGGGTTGCGATGGTGATCGAGGATGATCTCGCGGTACAGGTCTTCCAAGCCGGGCATTGGGGTGTCTCCTCGCCGTTCAGAACCCGAAGATATCGCTCGTGCCGTCGAGCGCATCTGCCAGGGCATCGACGTCGGCTTCGTCGTTGTAGAGATAGAAGCTCGCCCGCACCGTCGCGGTGACGCCGAGCAGGCGCATGAGCGGCTTGGCACAGTGGTGGCCTGCCCGCACGCACACGTTCTTCTGGTCGAGCACCTGGCTGATGTCGTGCGGGTGCACGCCGCGGAACGCGAAGCTGAACGTGGCGCCACGGACGGCAGGATCGTGCGAGCCGTGCAGTTGGATCTCGTCGCCGAAGCGCTCGGTGAGGGTGCGCAGCGCGTAGGTGGCGATGTCGAACTCGTGCGCCCGGATGGCGTCCATCCCGATGCCGTTCAGGAAGTCGATGGCCGCACCGAGACCGACGACCTCGGTGATGGCCGGGGTGCCCGCCTCGAACTTGTACGGCAACTCGGCGCACGAGAAGCCGTCGAGGCGTACGTCGGCGATCATGTTGCCGCCACCGAGGAACGGCGGCATTGCGTCGAGCAGCGACTCGCGTCCCCACAGCACGCCGACCCCTGACGGACCGCACATCTTGTGGCTGCTGAACGCGACGAGGTCGGCGTCCCACGCCTGGACGTCGGTGACGTTGTGGGGCACGTACTGGCAGCCGTCCACGATGGCGATCGCGCCGGCAGCGTGCGCGGCCGCGCACAGTTGCTGCACCGGTGTGATGGTGCCGAGCACATTGCTCATCGCAGTGAAGCTGAACGCCTTCGCGCCGTCGAGCAGTTGCGGCAGCGTGGTGAGGTCGAGCTGGCCGTCACTGGTGAGCGGCACCCAGCGCAGCTCGATGCCACGCTCGGCTGCCAGCATGTGCCACGGCACGATGTTGGCGTGGTGCTCCATGTGCGTCAGCACCACGGCGTCGCCGGCGCGCATGTTGGCACTGGCCCACGACCGCACGACGAGGTTGAGGCTCTCGGTCGCGTTCTTGGTGAAGATGACCTCGTGAGCGCGGCGGGCATTGATGAACCGCTGCACCTTGGTACGGGCACCCTCGAAGGCGTCGGTGGCCTCGGCAGCGAGCCGGTACGCGCTGCGGTTGATGGGGGCGTACGACTGCTCGAGGAACGAGGACATCGCATCGATGACGACCTGCGGCTTCTGCGACGTGTTCGCGGAGTCGAGGTAGACGAGCGGCTTGCCATCGAGCTGCCGCTGCAGCACCGGGAACTGCGCGGCGAGCGCGTGCCCGTCGAGGGCGGTGCTCACCGGAACGCCTCGTACCCGTCGCGCTCGAGTTCGGCGGCGAGCTCCATGCCGCCGCTGCGGACGATGCGGCCGTTGACCATGATGTGGACGTGGTCGGGCTGCAGCTCGTCGAGCAGCCGCTGGTAGTGGGTGATCAGTACGACACCCATCGTCGGTCGGTCGACCCGGATCTCGCGGATGCCGCGAGCCACGATGCGCAGCGCGTCGATGTCGAGGCCCGAGTCGGTCTCGTCGAGCACGGCCAGCTCGGGCTCGAGGATGGCCATCTGCATCACTTCGTTGCGCTTCTTCTCGCCGCCGCTGAAGCCCTCGTTCAGGTAGCGGTCGACGAACGAGCTGTCCATGCCGAGACGCTTCATCCAGTCCATCGTGGCGAGGCGCAGCTCGAGCACGCTGAGGTCGATGCCCTTGCGTGCCGACAGGGCCTGTCGCAGGAACTGGATGACCGAGACGCCGGGGATCTCCTGCGGGTACTGGAAGGCGAGGAACATGCCCTGCTTGGCGCGGACGTCGGTGGGCCACGCCGTGATGTCGTCACCCTTGAAGAGGATGCGCCCGCCGGTCACCTCGTACTCGGGGCTGGCGAGCAGGGTGCTGGCGAGGGTGCTCTTGCCGGACCCGTTGGGGCCCATGATGGCGTGCACCTCGCCCTCGCCGACCGTCAGCGACAGGCCACGGAGGATGTCGGGGGCGTCACCGTCGTCGGTGACCGGACGGGCGTGGAGGTCGTCGATACGGAACAGCTCGGTCACGCCCCTGAGTGTATTTCCACTACGGCGATAGTGGAAACCCGTCCGGGCATCTCGGCAGCTTCCGCCAGCCGTTGGTGAGGGGTACCGGGTGGACTCCCACCGGTGCCTGGTTCGTGCGGGTGCGGGCGGAAGGCCGGCGGCGAGGTCGTCAGGCAGCGGGGCTCGCCGACCCGGCCCGCAGGGCGCGCCACAGTGCCGGGTAGGACGGGTACTCGACCGAGTCGTCGACGTAGCCGGCCTCGCGCAGTGCGTCGTGGAGCGCCGGTAGGCGGCGGAACGGCACACCGGCATCGACGTGGTGCGACAGGTGCCACCCGATGCGGTACGGCACGAGGAAGAACCGGGCGAGTGTCCGCTGACGAACGCTGTGCGTCGCCTCGCGCCGGTCGTCACTGCGCTGCATGCCACCGTGCTCGGCGATGCTGCGCAGCCGGTTGATGACGCGCCACACGGTCAGGTAGGGGAGCAGCCAGAAGAACACGTAGACCCACCAGAGGCCGCTCGCCGCGGCGGTGGCGAACAGCACCAACTGGGTGCCGATCATCTTCCACGTCGCGCGGCGTGACCGCGGGTCGGGGTGCCGCACACCGGCGAGCGTCTGGCGCAGTAGGCGGAGGCCCGTGCGACCCGTCGCGTCGCGAACGAGCTTGCGGCGGAAGCTGGCGGGCCCGACGGGATAGCCGACGTAGAGCGCCATGTCGGGTTCGTCGGGGCCGAACTCGTCACGGTGGTGCGCGGCATGCACGCGCCGGTAGGCGTCGGTGTTCGTGAGGGCGGGGTATCCCAGCAGCCACCGGCCGACCAGGTCATTGGCGCGCCGGTCGGCGAACAGCAGTCGGTGGGCGGCCTCGTGCATGAGCGACAGCATCTGGGCGAACGCGCGGCCCATGAGCAGGAAGGTGAGCGGCCAGCTCCACGGCGCCCAGGCAACGGTCGCCCACAGCACGGCGGCCGTCTGCGCGACGAGCCCGATGGTCGAGGCGGCATTGCGCCACGACGGGATGCGGCGCAGTTGGTCGCGGAACTCGGGCGTCGGCCGGCCGTCCGGCCGGATGCGCGCAGTCGTACGGGACATGGGCAGCCGCGTCGGCACCATGCCACCGGTGCGGGCGGCCACTGCGTGAGGCGTACCACTCGGCACGCCGGCGAATCGGCCGCCGTCAGCCCCGTCCATGCAGCGAGTGTACGCAGCGCGTCATCGCCGGTCCGGGCCCGGAGTCACCAGCCGCGGTCGACCCACTCCTGCAGGTGCGGACGCTCGGTGGCGATGGTGGTGTCGACGCCGTGACCCGGCAGGACGATCGTGTCGGCGGGCAGGGTGAACAACCGCCGGTCGATCGACTCGATGATGGTGCCGAAGTCGCCGCCCTCGAACTTCGTCGCGCCGGGTCCGCCGGGGAAGAGGGTGTCGCCGCTGAACAGCAGCGGCGCACCCTCGAGGCGGAAGCAGATCGAGCCCTCGGTGTGGCCGGGGGTGTGGATCGCGTGGAGACGAAGTCGGCCGACCTCGATCACCTCGGCATCGTCGAGGAACACGTCGTAGCCGACGTCGACCAGACGTGGCGCGTCAAGGCTGGTGACCGCCACCTCGTAGCCGGCCTCGCGCAGCGCGGGGACCGCCTGGATGTGATCCCAGTGGCCGTGCGTCTCGAGCACGCGACGTACGCCGAGCGAGCGACACAGCTCGAGCAGTTGTTCGTGCTCGTTCGCGGCGTCGATGAGCACGGCGTCACCGGTGGCGCGGCAGCGCACGACGAACACATTGTTGTCGTACGGTCCGACGACGACCTTGTGCACCTCGGCATCGGCGTTGTCCCAGTGGAGTGTGCTCATGTGCGGCACGCTAGCGACGCTGTGGCAGGCGGCGCTCCGCGTCGGCACGGCCACCATCGCTAGGGTGCGGCCATGAGTGACCCGACGCTGTGGACAGCGGTCGAGCAGGCTCGAGCCATCGCGGCGCGTCAACTGTCGAGTACCGAGTTGCTCGACGCGTTCGCAGCGCGAATCGAATCGCTCGACCGCACCGTCAATGCGGTCTGCACCCTCGACCTCGACCGGGCGCGAACAGAGGCCCGCCGGGCGGACGAGGTGACCGCAACGGGTCGGCCGCTGCCGCCGCTGCACGGCCTGCCGATGACGATCAAGGATGCGCTCGCAACCGCCGGTCTCCGGTCGACCGGTGGCGCCACAGCCCTGCGCGACTCGGTACCGACGAGTGACGCGGTCGCCGTGGCGCGCCTTCGTGCCGCCGGTGCGATCGTGTTCGGCAAGACGAATCTGCCGGAGTGGTCGGGGGACTGGCAGTCGTTCAACGAGATGTTCGGCACGACGAACAACCCGTGGGATCCGAGCCGCACTCCGGGTGGCTCGAGCGGCGGCGCTGCCGCAGCGGTCGCCGCGGGCATGACGAGCGCCGAGCTCGGTACCGACATCGGTGGGTCGGTGAGGGTGCCGTCGGCGTTCTGCGGTGTCTTCGGCCACAAGCCATCGTTCGGCATCATCCCGACCCTCGGGTACCTCGACGAGCCCAACGGCGGCAGCACCGAGAGCGACGTCAACGTGTTCGGGCCGATTGCCCGCGGTGCCGCCGACCTCGAGCTGCTGCTCGACGTCCTCGTCGGGCCGTCGCCCGACCTCGCGCCGGCATGGCGGCTCGACCTCCCACCGTCGGATGTGACGACCCTTCGCGGGCTGCGCATCGGTGTGTGGCTCGACGACTCGTTGGTGCCCATCGACTCTGGGATGGCCGACGTACTTCGCACGGCGGCCGAGATCGCGGCGGCGGCGGGGGCGGTCCTGGTGGAGGGTGCTCGACCTGCGGTCGACCTCCAGCGCGCGTGGCGAACGTCGGTGCGACTCATCGGTGCTGCCGTCGGCGTGAGCGACGACGTCGACCGGGGGCCGTCACACCGTGACTGGCTGTTCATGCACCGCGAGCGAGCCGAGCTGCGGGCTGCGTGGGCGCGCCTGTTCGACACGGTGGACGTGGTGCTGTGCCCGGTCACGTCGACCGTTGCGTTCGCGCATCTGCACGACGGGTACTGGGCCGACCGCACGATCGAGATCAACGGCGAGCAGCGCCGCTATCACGAGCTCGAGGCGTGGCCGGCCATCGTCGGGGCTGCCTACCTGCCGAGCACCTCCACGCCGGTGGGGCGGACGCGTGAGGGCCTGCCGGTGGGTGTGCAGGTGGTGGGTCCCTACCTGCACGACCGGCGCACCATTGCGGTGTCGCGCCTGCTCGCCGAGGTGGCGGGCGGCTACGTGCCGCCGCCGGTCGTCTGACATCGCCATCGTGGCGCTCAGCTGACGGTGCCGAACGCGCCCGCCGCGACGAGCCTGCGGAGGAACTCGTCGACGATGGTTGCAGTGAATGCTCGATTGAGGTGGTTGGTGTCGGTGCGCACGACCTCGCCCGACACGACGGCGTCGCACGTCGGCAGCCGCGGGCAGACGAGGTCGCTGATCGACACGACGACGACGCGGCTGTCGCGTGCCGCGATGTCGGCGACGACCGAGTCCGACGGCAGTGGGCGCGGCGCCGCCGACGCGATGCAGTCGGTGACGACCGACGCCACGGTGAGGCACTCGCGCTGGTTGATCGACAGGCTCGGCCACGGCTCGACGACGACCACACGTGGGGTGGACTCGAGCAGCCGATCGATGGCGTCGGGGAGGTGGGCGACCAGCGCCTCCGAGGCTGCGGTCACCTCGCCGTCCGGTCCGATGAACCTGGTCGACTTGAGCGGGTCGTCGTAGGCGCGGTTCAGCACGATGATCGAGTCGGGGCGGAGCGAAGGGAGCAACTGGTCGTAGACGGCCTGGTGCATCTCGCGGCAGCCGCGCTTGAGCGCCCCGGCCTCGACGACGTCGTACAGCCACGGGCACAGACTCTGGGCGGCGATCCACATCGTGAGGTCGTGCTCGGCGGCGAAGCCGGCGAAGGCGTTCTCGAAGGCGAGCAGGTGTGAGTCGCCGATGACGAGCACGGTGGCTGCACCACCGCGGTGGACGAGGCAGGCGGGACCGACGGACTCGGCGCACTCGAGGGGGTCCGCCTTGGTCGAGGCATCGAGCACCTTCTCGATGCTCGGCATCGACGACACTACGGTCGTCTCGGGAGAGGTTGCATCGGTCGTGGGCGCCCGGTCGGCGAAGGCGGCAAGGTCGTCATTGCTGACGAAGACCGGTCGCGACGCGGTTTCGAGGATGACCGGTGCGATCACCAGGCCGACAGCGGCACTGAGCGCGAGGCCGCTCGCGATCACGACGCGGTGGTGCCGCTGGAGCAGCGTCGAGAAGCGGATACGCCGTTCGACGACCACGTGCGACAGCCACGCAAGTGCGGCCGACGCTGCCGTCGCGACGACCGCGACGACGGCGTGCCGTTCGGTGACGAACCGCTGCAGTACGAGGATGACCGGCCAGTGCCAGAGGTAGATGCCGTATGACAGCTCGCCGAGCCGGACCATCGGCGCGGTCGACAGCAGGCGTGCAGTCGGAGTGGCTGCGCCCCCGACCGTGAGCGCGGCCACGAGCATCGCGGCGGCCGCGGTGGCGGCGAACCCACGAAGGCCGGGACCGGTATCGACGAGTGAGGTGGCGAGGACCATCAGCACCGCCAGCGGGATGGCAGCGAACCGCTCACCGGCGCGCCGGACGGCGGGTGGAGCGGCTCGCCAGTCCACGGTGGCGAGTGCGGCACCCACCATCAGTTGGTACACGCGGTGGTGCGTGCCGAAGTAGGCGAGTGACTCGTTGTCGGCAGCCGTGGTGGCGATGAGCGACACGAGTGACGCCGTGCCGAGGACGAGCGCGACGACCCGAACGGCGCGCGGCAGGTGGTGGAGCCGGTCGCGCCAGCGGGTCAGCAGCACGAGTCCCACGAGCACGGCAGGCCAGACGAAGTAGAACTGCTCCTCGGCAGCGAGCGACCAGAAGTGGAGGAACGGGCTCTCGGCACCACCGTCGGCGAAGTAGTCGGTCGTCTGGCGCACGAAGTGCCAGTTCGCGACATACAGCGATGCGGCCTGCGCGTCACCGACGAGGGCCCGACGGGCGATGACCGAGCTGGTGAGCAACCACACCGCACTCGTGACGACGACCGTGAGGAGCGCGGCGGGCAGCAGACGGCGTGAGCGGCGCGCATAGAACGCCACGAGGTCGATCCGTCCGCCGCGCGCCTCGCCGAGCAACAGGCCGGTGATGAGGAAACCGGAGAGGACGAAGAACGTGTCGACCCCGATGAACCCGCCGTCGAACCCGCGCAGCCCCGCGTGGAACAGCAGCACGACCATCACTGCGACCGTGCGCAGCCCGTCGAGCTCGCGGCGGTGGGAGGCCGTCACGAGCTCACCACGTCGAACCCGAGCGACAGCGCCACAGGAATCTGCGCCGGGTCGAACGTGACGAAGGAGACAGGGCGGGGGAGGCGGTCGGCCGCGGCGAGGTGGATCGCGTCGGCGAGGCGGAGCGGCTGGTCGCGCAGCAGTTCGGCGGCGCGGTCGAGACACCGTTGGTCGACCGGCACCACCGCATAACGGTCCCATTGAAGCCGAAGTGCATCCTCGAGATCGTCGCGCACGACGGGCTCGTCGGTGAGGCGGCCCACCAGTGCGAGTGCCTCGGTGAGCGCGAGCGCGCTGACGCACGTGGCGTCGTCGAGCGCGTCGACAGCAACTCGCCGGTGCGGGCTGTCGACGTGCAGCGCCACGACTGCACTCGTATCGAAGTAGACCGTCATCCGCGCACATCCCGAAGGGCGCGGTCGAGGCGGGTGCCGCTCCAGACCGGCACCGGTGCCGCCAGCCGGGTTGGGCCGCGCCGCCGGGGGGCCAGCACGGCGCCGGTGGCGATGAGATCGGCGAGGGTCGGGGCGCCGACCGGGGCCTGCAGCGGTGCGAGCTGGGCGACCGGTGCGCCGTCGACCGAGATGACGACCCGCTGCCCTGCCCCTGCCCGGCGCACGAGCGCTGCCAGGTCGGCACGGAGTTCGCGGATTCCGATCATGTGTACACGAGCGTACACATCCCGAGTGGACTGGCGTCGGGCCGGCGGCACAGACTTGACCCATGAACTTCGCATTCACCGAGGAGCAGGAAGAGCTCCGCAAGACCGTCCGTCAGTTCCTCGAGGCCAAGAGCAGCGAGGAGGCCGTGCGCACACAGATGGAGACCGACACCGGCTTCGACACGGCGGTGTGGGGCCAGATGGCCGAGCAGATGGGTCTGCAGGGCCTGCACATCCCCGAGGAATACGGCGGCTCGGGCTTCGGCTACGTCGAGCTCGGCATCGTGCTCGAGGAGATGGGCCGCTCGCTGCTGTGCGCACCGTTCTTCTCGTCGGTCGTGCTGGCTGCGAACACGCTCATCCACAGCGGTGACGAGTCGGCCAAGAAGGCGCACCTGCCGGGTATCGCGTCGGGCGCCACGATCGCGACGCTTGCGTTCACCGAGCCGAGCGGCAAGTGGGACGAGGCGGGCATCACGATGCAGGCATCGGGCTCCGGCTCGTCGTGGACGCTCGACGGCACGAAGATGTTCGTCCTCGACGGCCACACCGCCGACCTCATCATCGTTGCAGCACGCACCGGCAAGGGCGTCAGCCTCTTCACGGTCGACGGCGGCTCGGCGGGGCTCACCCGCACGGCGCTCAGCACGATGGACCAGACTCGCAAGCAGGCCAAGCTCGAGTTCGCGAAGGTGCCGGCCACGCTGCTCGGTGCCGAGGGCGATGGCTGGAAGGTGCTGTCGACGGTCCTCGACCTCGCTGCGGTCGGCCTCGCCGCCGAGCAGGTCGGTGGCGCGCAGAAGGTGCTCGAGATGGCTGTCGAGTACGCCAAGGTGCGCGTGCAGTTCGGCCGCCCGATCGGCTCGTTCCAGGCCATCAAGCACAAGTGCGCCGACATGCTGCTCGAGGTCGAGTCGGCGAAGTCCGCTGCGTACTACGGCATGTGGTGCGCCGCCGAGATGAACGACGAGCTCGCCTCGGTCGCTTCGCTCGCGAAGGCCTACTGCTCGGAGGCGTACTTCCACGCCACCGCCGAGAACATCCAGATCCACGGCGGCATCGGCTTCACGTGGGAGCACCCGGCGCACCTGTACTTCAAGCGGGCCAAGAGCAGCGAGCTGCTGTTCGGCGACCCGACGTATCACCGCGAACTGCTGGCGCGCCGCATCGGCATCTGACCGCATCGCATCGATCGGCACTGGGGTCCGGCACGTGCCGGGCCCCACGGCCGTGTTCCGGGACAGCGGTTGGTTGGGGGCATGGCCGCGAGGCGCATCGGCTCGATGCGGTGGCGCCGCGAACGGTGTACATCCCCGACGAGGCAGCGGAGTTCGTCGCCGAGTACCTGCCCGAGGAGACCCAGGCGAGACTCACACCTGACGAGCTCGACGAACTGCTCCGTGCGCACATGCGATGGCTGCACACCAAGGGCCTACAGCCCACCAATGTCGTCGACCGCCGCCAGGACATCACGACACCGGTCGTGATCGAGGAGGACACCCTCGTGGCGTATCTGCTGGGCGAGGCCGAACGGCACGCCGTCGAGGTGCTCGACGACGTCGACGTGCTGCGGGTGGTCGAGGCGCACCTCGCCTATTTCGAGGCGATCGGCGCGGTCGGCCCGCGTGCCGCCGAGGTCTGACCAACGGCACCACGCCGTGCTCGAGGCCCACAGGGCACTCGATCACGTGGGACACCCCGACGGACGCTGCGGCGGGCGGGATCGTGGTCCGGTCGCGCCGTGCGCGAGTAGCGTGCCCTCCCATGGAACGGCCGTCACGCTTCGAGCATTCGCGATTCATCGGCGACAAGCGCACTCAGCTCGTCTACGACCTCGACACCTGGACCGACCAGGCGGTGATCGACGAGATCGTCGACGCTGACGTGGGGCTGTGCTTCGGCCCCGACACCCTGGCCGAGGCCCGCAATCGCGGGTACACGCTCGCCGCGCCGGGAGTGCGTCGGCGCCACCGCAGGCCGCGTGCCTGACGCGAGCACGTCGTCGATGACCGGGTCGATCGGCGCGGGATCGCAGTGAACGGTACGTTCGTATCAGGTGGCCTCCGTCTCGAGCGCTACCTTGCGCTGCCGCCTGGCCGCACCGAGACGCTCCCTGCGCTCATCCTCTGCCACGGCTTTCCCATCGGTCCCCTCGACGCACGACAGAGTGCCGGCACGTTTCCCGAACTCGTCGACCGGGCCGCGCACGATCTGCGCTGGGCGGCGATGACGTTCACCTTCCGTGGTTGTGGGGCGAGTGAGGGTGACTTCTCGCTGCAGGGTTGGGTCGACGACCTTCGCGCTGCCATCGACCACCTCGTCGCAGAGACCTCACCGTCGGGGATCTGGTTGGTGGGCACCAACACCGGGGGCTCGATCGCGACGTGCGTGGCGGCCGACGACCCGCGTGTGCGCGGTCTGGCACTGCTGGGACCGCGTGCCGACTTCGACGACTGGGCCGCGCAGCCGCGCCGGTTCCTCGAGCACGCGCGCGAGATCGGTGCCGTTCGCACCACCGGCTTCCCGCGAGACTTCGACGACTGGGCACGCGAGCTGCGTCGCTTCCGCCCGGTCGATGCTGCACGTCGGTTCGCGCCGCGGCCGATGCTCGTCATGCACGGTGACGACGACGAGAGCGTGCCGACCGCCGACGCGCGGCAGTTGGCCGCGGCGCACGGCTCGGCAGAGCTGCGGCTCGTCGTGGGGGCGGGCCACCGCTTGCGCCATGACCCGCGTGCGATCGCGGTGCTGCTCGGGTGGCTCGACCGCCAGCGCGTGGTCGTCGGCTGACGACCACGGCAGTTGGCCGCGCCGACCGGTCAGCGACCGAACCGTGCTCAGCCGGCGGTGAGGCCGTAGCCGTCGGGGTGCGCTGAGTGCCAGCGCCAGGCCGACGTGATGATGTCGTCGAGCGAACGGGTCGCACGCCATCCGAGCAGTTGCGCGGCGTGATCAGGCCGCGCATACGTGGCGATGGGGTCGCCGGCGCGCCGTGGCCCGAGCGTGTGGGGCACGTCGACACCCGCGATGCGCTCGGTCGCGCGGATGACCTCGAGCACGCTGCTGCCGATGCCGGTACCGACGTTGACGGCTGCGGTCGCTCCGCCGCCGGAGAGGTAGTCGAGCGCAGCAAGGTGGGCAGCGGCAAGATCATCGACGTGGATGTAGTCGCGCACGCACGTGCCGTCGGCAGTGGGATAGTCGGTGCCGAACACCTCGACGGGTCCGCGACGGCCGAGCGCTGCCTTCATCACGACCGGGACGAGGTTGATCGAGTGTGTCCAGTCCTCACCGATGAGCGCGTCGTCGCTCGCCCCCGCCGCGTTGAAGTACCGCAGGCTGACGGACCGCAGGTGGTTCGTGCGCGAGTACCACGCGAGGATGCGCTCGACGATCGCCTTGCTCTCGGCGTACACGCTCTCGGGTCGGATGGCGGCGTCCTCGGCGACGGGCACGGTGTCAGGCGTGCCGTAGACGGAGCACGAACTCGAGAACACGACCGCGCTGACCCCGCACATCGCGAGCGAGTCGAAGAGCGCGGCCGACTTGCCGACGTTGTTGTTCCAGTACTTCCCGGGTGAGTGCATCGACTCGCCGACGCTCTTGTAGGCAGCGAAGTGGACCACTCCCGTCACCCCGTAGTCACGGCAGACCGTGGTCACGAGATCGTGGTCAGCGATGTCGCCGACGACGAGGGGGGCATCGAGGACGGCGGCGCGGTGGCCGAGCTCGAGCGAATCGAGCACGACGACGTCGCGCCCGTCGCGACGAAGGGCGCGGACCGTGTGCGACCCGATGTAGCCGGCTCCGCCGGTGACGAGCACCGTCATCGCTGCCTCCTCGTGGTCGGACCGTCGGCACAGTGCGCTGCCCGGTGTGAGCGGAAACGTCGGCCTCTGCGCTGGCTGACGTGGTTCGCGAGTGTAGGGGTGACCTCGTAGGATCACTGTCATGTCGTCCGACCGCTTGTCGTCCGTCCGTGGGGCTGTGCTGTGAGCACGTCCGTCGCCATCGTCGGCACTGGGTACGTCGGTCTCACGACCGGTGCATGCCTCGCTCACCTCGGCCATCGGGTCATCTGTGCCGACATCGACGCCTCCCGTGTCGAGACGTTGCGCGCCGGTTCGGTGCCGTTCTACGAGCCGGGTCTCGCCGAGCTCGTGACCGAGGGGGTCACCGCCGGTCGCCTCACCTTCGTGCTCGGCGGCGAGACGGCGGTGCGCGAGGCCGATCTCGTGTTCCTGTGCGTGCCCACGCCGCAGGCCGACGACGGCTCGGTCGACCTCACGTATGTCGAGGCAGCGGCGCGCAGCATCGCGACGTCCCTGCGACCGTCGGCGGTCGTGGTCAACAAGTCGACGGTGCCGGTCGGGTCAGCGGCGATCGTCGACCGCATCATCGCCCGCGACGACGTCACGGTGGTCTCCAACCCGGAGTTCCTCCGCGAGGGGTCGGCCGTCAGCGACTTCCTGCACCCCGATCGGGTCGTCATCGGCGCCGAGTCCCGCGAAGCGGCGCAACGGGTCGCCGCGCTGTACGAGTCGATCGATGCACCGGTACTGCTCACCGACCCCGCGTCGGCCGAGACCATCAAGTACGCCGCCAACGCGTTCCTCGCCACCAAGATCAGCTTCGTGAATGCCATCGCCGCGGTGTGTGAGGCGGTCGGCGCCGACATCGTCGACGTCGTGAGGGGGCTGGGCACCGACAAGCGGATCGGCTCCGAGTTCCTCCGTCCCGGGCCCGGGTGGGGTGGCAGCTGCTTCCCCAAGGACACGCGGGCGCTCGTCAGCATCGCCGAGCAGGGCGGCTACGACTTCCGGCTGCTCCGCGGTGTCATCGCGTCCAACTCCGAGCAGCACGAACGGATGGTGGCCAAGGTGCGCGCAGCGGCTGGTGGCTCGCTCGACGGTCGCACCATCGCTGCGTGGGGGCTCGCCTTCAAGGCCAACACCGATGACGTGCGCGATTCGCCGGCGGTGGCGATCGTCGGCGCGCTCATCGCAGAGGGCGCCACAGTGCGCGCCTACGACCCGCAGGCGAAGGTGTCGATGCACGGCCTCGTCCAGGTCGCTTCGGCGCTCGAGGCGTGCGAGGGTGCCGACACGCTGGTGGTCCTCACCGAGTGGTCCGAGTTCGTCGGCGCCGACCTCGACGGTGTCCGCTCGCGCCTGCGGCGCGCCGACATCGTCGACACGCGCAACGTGCTCGACCGTCGCGGTGCTGCGGCAGCGGGCCTGCGCGTGGTGGGTGTCGGCCGATGACGAGTGTCGTCGCGGGCGCTGCGGGCTTCATCGGTTCGCACCTCTGCGACGCATTGCTGGCGTCGGGCCACGACGTCGTCGGCATCGACAACCTCGCCACCGGCCAACGTGCCAACCTCGATGCCGCGTTTGCGAACCCGCGCTTCCGGTTCGTCGAGCACGACATCACGGCACCACTCCCCGAACTCGGGACGGTCGATCAGATCTTCCACCTGGCCAGTCCGGCATCGCCCAACGACTTCGCCACGATGCCGCTCGAGATCCTGGCGGTCGGCAGTGAGGGCACGCGCCGACTGCTCGACCTCGCCGAGCGCAACAGCGCGCGTGTGCTGCTCGCGTCGACGAGCGAGGTCTACGGCGAGCCGCTCGTCCACCCGCAGGTCGAGACGTACTGGGGCAATGTCGACCCGATCGGGCCGCGCAGTTGCTACGACGAGGCAAAGCGCTTTGCCGAGGCTCTGGTGACGGCGTACCACACTCACCGTGGTGTCGACACGGTCATCATCCGCATCTTCAACACCTATGGGCCGCGGATGCGGCCCGGTGACGGGCGGGTGCTCGTCAACTTCATCGATCAGGCACTGCGTGGTGTCCCGGTCACGGTGTACGGCGATGGTCACCAGACGCGCAGCTTCTGCTTCGTCAGCGACGAGGTCCGTGGCATCGTCGCCGCGATGTCCGGCGGTCTGCCGGGCCCGTTCAACATCGGTAATCCGGTCGAGATCACGATCCTCGAACTCGCCCACGCCGTGGTTCGACTGACCGGTTCGTCGAGCGACGTCGTGTGCGAACCGCTGCCGCCCGAGCGGGCGGGTGATCCGAGCCGCCGCCGTCCCGACATCTCGCTGGCACGGCGCGATCTCGCGTGGGAGCCGGTGGTCGAGCTCGACGAGGGACTGCGCGTCATGATCGACGACGTTCGGTCGAGACTCGGCGGTACACGGTGACCCACACCGCGTCCGACGTATCGACGAGTCAGCCGGGTGAGTCGGCCCCGCCGATGGTGCGCGTCGTGGTCATCAACTTCGATGGCGGTCCGATCACGCTGCGGTGCCTGGACTCACTGCTGGCCACCGACTATCCAGCCGACCGGCTCGAGATCGTCGTCGTCGACAACGCGTCGGTCGACGGCTTGCTGTGGGTGATCCGCGACGAGTACCCGACGGTGCGGCTCATCGTGTCCGACGTGAACGAGGGATTCGCGCGCGGCTGCAACCTGGCGATGCGTGACCTCGACGGTGTCGACTACCTCGCGCTGATCAACAACGATGCCATCGTCGGCCCGAACTGGCTCCACCCGTTGCTCGAGTCGTGCAGCCCCGACGGGGTGGGTGCCGCAGTGCCGAAGTTGTTGCTCAACCTCGAGACAGGAATCGTGCTGCTCGAGGGGCCGGTCGACGGATCGGTTCGTGGCACCGACGGTCCCTGCGCAGTCGGTGTCGGTGTCACGTCGGTCCGCTACGGCGGCCGCGAACTGATCGACCGGCTCAGGTTCGACGAGCGGTTCTGGGGCGATTGGGAGATCACCGTCGAGTCGCGCCGGGCCAAGTGGGCGAAGCGCTCGACCGCGTCGTTCTGGTGGCCGATCGAGATGATCGCGACCGGGGAGACCGTCGAGGTCGACCTCTGCCTGCCGCCCGGTGCCCCGAGCGGCGAGTGGTACGTCGGCGACGGGTCGACGCGCCAGCGGGTCGACTTCGTCGACGGCGGCGCCACGGTGCACGTCACCAACCACGTTCCTCGCCGCATCATCAACAGTGCCGGCAGCGAGCTGTACGCCGGGTGGGCCGGTGGCGACCGCGGGTTCCTGCAGCCCGACCTCGGCCAGTTCGACACGCCTGCCGAGGTGTTCGCGTGGTGCGGTGGCGCCGTCGTGCTCAAGGCCGACTACCTGCGCGCGGTCGGCATCTTCGACCCTCAGTACTTCCTGTACTACGAGGACTTCGACCTGTCGTGGCGCGGCCGGTCGCAGGGCTGGCGCTATGTGTACGACCCTCGCGCGACCGTGCTGCACGAGCACGCGTACTCGAGCCGCGAGGGCAGCGACTTCTTCAAGTTCTGGGTCGACCGCAACCGGCGGCTCACCCTCATCAAGAACGCGCCCGCCCGAGTGGCCCTCCGTGCGGTACTCGGCACGTTCGGGCAGTTCCTCGAGGAGGGTCGTGCCCACGTGCTGGGCCAGGCGCGCCGCCGCCGTCCGCCGTCACCGCGGTGGTGCTGGCACCGCGTGCGCGGCCTGTGGCGCGTCGTCTCGGCGATGCCTGCTGCGTGGCTCGAGCGACGTCGCCTCGCTCGCCGTCGCGTGGTCGGCGACCGTGAGATCGCGGCCTGGTTGGTGACCAAGTGAGGCAGGTCGCGGGACGGCCCGCGGGCGAGCGGTGGAGGTGTGGCCGATGAGGGTCGGTGTCTACAACCTCTACTGGAACACGTTCGGCGGCGGCGAGTACCACGCCGCGGGATTCGTCGAGGCGCTGGCAGCGGAGCACGACGTCGAGATGGTGGGTCCCGGCCCGCTCGACCTCGACGAGGTGCGCGAGCGCATGGCGCTCGAGCTGCCCGGCGTGACGTTCCGCCCGTGCGATGCCGAGGAACCGACCGCCACGCGTGTGTCGGCCGACTACGACTTGTTCCTCAATCACGCCTACCGCAGCACCGCGGTCAATGCAGCGCCGCTGGGCCTCTACTCGGTGATGTTCCCGCACGAGCTCGTCGAGGGCTGGCGCCAGAAGGCGGTGAAGCGGGTCGGTCGTTCCGCCGAGGGTTCGACACGACTGCTCGGGCGTGTGGGCGTGGTCGAGGGCCGCACCGTCATCGAGCGGGGCTCCACGTTGCAGGTGCCGCTCGACGCGCGTCGCGTCGACGTCACGCTCGACGCGCTCCGGCCCACGGCAGTCGACATCATCGCGCCGGGCCCCGGTGCGCCAGTGCAGCGCATCACCGTCGACGGCCGTACCTCGACGTCGATCGACCTGGTTGCGGGCCACCACGGTGAGGTGGTGTTCGTCCCGGCGCCGTTCGACGGGTCGGTCGACCGTCACCGTGGTCTGTGGCTCGAGGCACTTCGCGTCGATGGCACCTCGGTGTCGTGCACGCCGGGCAGTCTCGCCCAGCGGACAACTCGTCAGCGGTGGACACGATTCCTCGACAGCTACGACCGCGTCATCGCGAACAGCCCCTACACCCTCGAGTGGACGCGGCGACGGTGGGGGCGTGGCGACCTCGCCATCACCCCACCGGTACAGCTGCGGTCGCCGGGCACCAAGGAACGGCTCATCGTCACACTCGGGCGCTTCTTCGACCCGCGCAGCGGCCACTCGAAGCGGCAGCTCGAACTGGTGACGGCGTTCCGGCGACTCGTCGAGTCAGGGGTCGATGACTGGCGTCTCGTCATCATCGGGGGCTGCCAGAGCAAGGACCGCGAGTATGCGATGGCGGTACGCCAGGCGGCTGCGGGTCTCCCGATCGAGGTGCGGCTCAGCGCGCCGAAGTCGGTGGTGGACGACCACCTCTCGCGGGCGAGCCTCTACTGGCACGCGGCCGGCTACGGCAGCGATCTCGATGCGCACCCCGAACGTGCCGAACACTTCGGTATCGCGCCGGTCGAGGCGATGTCCACTGGGGCGGTCCCCATCGTGTTCGGTGCGGCAGGTCCGAAGGACGTCGTCGAGCACGGGGTGTCCGGCTTCCACTTCCAGACCCTCGACGAACTGGTGTCGATCACGCGCGGCCTGATCGCCGACGAGGCGCGACGATCCGAGATCGGTCGTCGCGCGATCGGTCGCGCTGCCGAGTTCGACGAAGCGCATTTCCGTGCGAGCGTTCGGGCCGTCGTCGCCGAGATCTCGGTCAGGTCACGGTCAGGTTCCGGTCAGGCTCATGGCTAGGCGTCCGGGCCGACCGGCCCGTTGTTGGATGCCACTCGTCGCAACGCGGGGGCACTCACGCGTCGCCTCGCTCGTGCGCGATACCGTGGGGGCTCCGACCCTGTGATGGCCGGTGACGAACGATGACCCCACCTGCGGACTCCACCGGCGTGCCGACCGGCAATTTCTACGACAAGTACGCCGCGAGCAATCCGCTCGAGCGGCGGATGATGCAGGGCTTCTTCGACTCGCTGAACACGATGATCGACGGCCTGCGCCCGATGACGATCCTCGAGGTGGGTGTCGGTGAGGGCGAGGTGCTGTCGAGGGTGATGCGCCGCTTCCCCGACGCGACTGCCCGCGGTGTCGATCTGGAAGATGATCGACTTGCCGCGATCTGGCGTGACCGTGGATTGCCGGTCGAGGTCGGCGACGCCACGTCGCTGCAGTTCGAGGATCACAGCGTCGACCTCGTGCTGGCGATCGAGGTGCTCGAGCACATTCCGGATCCCGAGCGTGCGCTCCGGGAGATCGCTCGGGTCGCCAAGTCCGATGTGGTCGTGTCGGTGCCCCGCGAACCGATTTGGCGCCTGGGCAATCTTGCCCGGTGCCGATACGTCGGCGCGCTCGGCAACACGCCGGGGCACGTCAATCACTGGAACAGTGGCAGCTTCCGCGAGTTCGTCCACCGCGAGCTCGACGTCAAGACAGTGCTGAAACCATTGCCGTGGACGATGATCCACGCGTCGGTTCGTCAGTCGGCCTGACGGCGAAGTGGTGTGAGGCGGCCGAGCGGTAGCCACGCCACGTCGGCGCACATGTACAGCGCACGCGCCACGAGTGCGATGATGGCGGCGGTGCCGTGACCGATGGCGGGATCGATCGACGTCAGTGCCGTGGCGAAGACGGCCTCTCGAACGCCGATGCCGCCGGGTGCGGGCAGGAACACGATGCCGGCGAGCCACGACGTGATGGCAGCGGTGACCACCGGCCCCACCGGGACGTCGACCATCGATGACGCCACCATCCAGGTCGAGAGCCCGACCACGAGCCAGAACGGTGCCGTGCCGAGCGCGGTGCGCATGATGAGGCGCGCGGGAATGGGCTGTTCGAGACGGAGGAGACGGCCGACGAGGCGTCGCCCCTGCGGCGCTGCGAGGGCGGCGACCGCACTGCCGCCCGCTGCGACGGCCCACCACGGTGTGCCCCTGCCGAGCGGGGTGATGCCGGCTGCCGCGACGAGCAGTGCAGCGCCGCCCACGAGCGTCACGGTCGACAGCATGACGCTGGCGTACGCAGCGCGCCGCGGGATGCCGTACCTCGTCGCGAGCTCGCCCTGACCGACGAACTGCCACACGCCGCCCGGTGCGTACTTGCCGAGCTGACCGGCAGAGAAGAGTCGAACCGCAACCGGCAGTGGCATCGACTCGTCGAGCACGCCGAGCGCGGCGCGCCACCGCTCGGCCAGCATCGGGACCGAGACGAGGGCGAGCAGTGCCGCACCGCCCACCCACCACCAGTTGGCCCGATCGAGCGCGTCAGCAATCTCGTCGGCGTTGAGGACGAGGGTACGGACCAACGTCGCGACGGCGACGCCGACGACGAGTAGTGCCGCTGCGAGTGACGCAACGCGACGGGAGGTCGACACTCAGTTGCCGCCGGCAGACCCGGCGAGATGCGTCTCGATCGCGGCACGACGGGCTGCCAACCGGTTCTCCGACAGCAGCCGGCGCGAGACGGCCATGAGGTCGGCGAGAAATGCGACCATGAGGATCTGGACGGCCACGAGCATGAGGCCGCCGGCGGCGAGCAGGCCGGGGAGACGCGACTTGTAGTCGTCGGCGAAGAAGAAGTAGGTGAGCCACCGCAGGAGCAGGATGGTGCCGAGCGCCCCCGGCACCGCCGCGATGGTGGCGAAGAAGCGGAACGGTCGGTACACGGCGTAGCTGCGGATGATGGTCGACGCTGACCGCCGGACGTACACCGCCGAGCTCTTGACGAGGCGGGACGGGCGGGTCCACGGGTTGACCTCGATGGGCACCGACTTGACGGTGAGGCCCTCGGCACCGGCCTGGATGAGGGTCTCCATCGTGTACGTGTAGCGGCCGTGCACCTGGAGCCGGAGGGCGGCCTCGCGGTTGAACGCCCGGAAGCCACTGGCCGCGTCGAGGATCTCGGTGCCGGAGAACTTGCGCACCACCCACGTGCCGAGCCGCTGCAGCCGCTTCTTGAGGCCGGAGAACTCCTCGACGGACTCGATCGGGCGTTCACCGACGACGATGTCACACTCGTCGGCGACGACTGGTGCCGTGATGAGGGGGATGCACTGACCGCGGTACTGGTTGTCGGCGTCGGTGTTGACGATGACGTCGGCGCCGGCCATCAGACCCGCATCGAGCCCGGTGAGGAAGGCAGCCGCAAGGCCGCGGTTGCGGTGGTGGCGCACCACGTGGTCGACCCCGTGCTCGCGGGCGACCTCGGAGGTGCGATCGGTGCTCCCGTCATCGATGACGAGCCACTCGACCACGTCGAATCCGGGCACGACGCGCGGCAGGTCGGCCAGGGTCTGGGGGAGCGTCTGCTCCTCGTTGAGGCACGGAATCTGGATGATGAGCTTCTTCGGGTGTCGCTCGGTCGGCATCGCACCGAGACTAATCGCTGTGCATGACGGCCGCCCGGAGCGTGTCCGTCTAGCCTCGCGGCGTGCTGCTGCGCGCTGGCGACCTGGTGGACGAACTCGCCGAGATCGAGTCGGCCGGTCGCCGTCCTGCCGACCTCGTCGACGTGGTTGCGCTGGGCTCGGCGACCGTCGTCGCGACAGTGGCGATCTGGTCGCTCGTGCTGGCCCACCTCGGGGTGCATTCGTGGTGGGCGGCCGTGGTGCTGACTGTCGTGGTGCTCGGACCGATCGTCCTGAGCCATCGCGCCGCACTGCGCGCAGCGCTCCGTCGCCGTCACCGTGGCTGGTGGCTCGTGCTGCCGGTGCTCGCCGTGGCGACAGTGCTGTTCTTCCCGGGCTTCCGCTATGCGACGAGCGACAAGGACCCCGGCATCTACGTGTACCACGGGCTCGAGATTGCCGAGACGGGGCAACTCAGGTTCGAGGCGACGCCGCTGCAGCGCTCGGGTGCGATCACCGTCACCGATGTGCCGCACGAGCAGTGGCGCAGCTTCGGCTCGCTCGACGACGGCACCCTGCTGCCGAGGTTCTTCCATCTCTGGCCAGCGCTACTGGCGACCGTGTTCGACGTGATGGGCTTCGGCGCACTCGCGGTCATCACCCCGATGCTCGGTCTCGTGTCGGTGACGACGGCGTTCGCCGTCGGCCGGCGCCTCGGGGGGCTGTTGCCGGGTCTCGCGGCGGCGTCGGTGCTCGCCGTCAACATGATGAACGTGTGGCAGGCCAGGTATCCCACCGCCGAAATGCTCGGCCAGGTGCTGTTCGTCGCAGGCCTGCTGGCGTTCGTGCTCGCGATGCAGCGCGATCACCGCGGCGCCGGCGTGCTGGCGGGTGTGTTCGTCACGGCGGGCTTCCTCAATCGTGGCGAGGTGATGGCGATGGTGCTGCTGGTCGCCGCGGGCTGTGCGGTCGCCGAGCTGCTCGGCCACCGGCGGCGCATCGCAAGGGCGGTCGCGCTCGGCATGACGCTGCCGCTACCCCTTGCGATGTACCAGGCGTACGGGCCTTCGGTCGGGTACGCCCGGGGCACTGGTGTGCCGGCGCTCGGCACCATGCTCGGCATGCTCGGTGTCGCCGCAGCCGGTGCCATCGCACTGCCGCGTGTGGTGCCGGTCGTCGGCCGACTCGTCGAGTCAGGTGCCCGCCGTGCGGCTCGTGTCGTCAGCAGGGTCGCTGCGGTCGGCATCGTGCTCGGATTCATCGCGGCAGCAGTACGGCGGTTCTTCGGCGCGGTGTACATCAGCCGAAACGGTGAGCTGATCCGCAGCTTCGACGAGATGTCACTGTGGCGCCTCGCTCTGTTCTTCGGCTGGCTGGCGTTGGTGCTTGCCGTCGTCGGCGCGGTGTGGGTGGTCGCAGTGCATCCCCGCTCCGATCGGGTGCTGGCAGTTGGCATCGGCCTCGTGTTCCTCGCGCTCTTTCTCGTCAAGGCGCGCAATTCGCCGCAGATGATGTGGTGGGGACGGCGGTTCGTGCCGGTCGCCGTACCGTGCCTGGCGTTGCTCATCGGGCTGTCGTTCGGTGCCGTCCGGCAGCGCCTGCGCAGCGCGAGGGCGGCGGTGCTGCTGTTCAGTGTCGTGATGGCTGCCTCACTGGGCGTGCAGGGATTGCACTCGCTCAGCCTCGTGGGGCATCAGGAGCGAGCCGGCTCGTACACCATCGTCGAGCGCATCGCGGCGACAGCGGGCGACACCCATTCGCTGTTCCTGTGGGAGCGTGGACCGTGCTGTGGCGCGGCTGCGCACCTGCTCGGCGGCGCGCTGTGGGCGATCACTGACAACGATTCGGCGTTGCTGCCGGTCGAGGAGAAGCGGGCTGCGTACATCGAGACACTGCACGAGGCCGCGGGCGACATGCCGATCCTGCTGGTGTTCGAGGGCGCCGACCAACCGCCGGTCATCGACGGTGTCACCTACGAGGTCGCCGGTTCGGTGCAGGGTTTCATCCCCTCGTTCGAGGAGAGCGAGACCCGTCGGCCGTCGGGCCGCAACTCGCTGCCGGTCGACGTCACCGTCTACCGCGCGGTGTTCGCCGACTGAGCCGATCGGCGTCCCTTGCGACCCTGCCCGGTGAGGGGTTCAGGCCGTGACGTCGATGTCGAGTGAGACCAAGCCGCGAGTGCGTCGCTGTGGCCCGCCGGCCACGACGTCGAACTGGTCGCGCCCGTCGCGCCACGCGATGACGTCGGGGTTGTCGCGGTCGGCGAGGCTGAACGACATGACGTAGGTGCCGTCCTGGAGCGGCATGGCGGCGATCCGCGCGGTCAGCGCACCATTCGCAGGGATCGCCCCGAGCGTCGCTGGATCGCTCACCTCGCCCGCGTGCACGACCTGCCCGTCGGGTGCGGTGATATCGATCGTCAGCGAGGGGCGCCGCAGCTCGTGCCGACCCTCGTAGCGGACGGTGATGTCGAGTGGTTCGCCCGGCCGGAGCACTCGTCGACCGTCGGAGCCGGGCATCGTCAGCGAGACGTCGGTGATGCGCAGCGCCGCAGTGCCGTCGGGCGTGGCGACGCGTGACTCGTGCAGCTCGCCGTGGAGGTGCTCGCGGAAGATGCGGATGGCATCACTCGGCCGTGTATCGGCGACCAACGAACCGTGGTCGAGCACCACGGCCCGCTGGCACATCTGGCGAACGAGATCGGCCGAGTGGGTGACCACGACGATCGTGCGGCCCTGCTGCTGGAACTCGCGGACCCGGTCGAGGCACTTGCGCTGGAACAGCTCGTCACCGACGGCGAGCACCTCGTCGACCAGGAGTACCTCTGGGTCGAGGTTGACGGCGACGGCGAAGCCGAGCCGCACGTACATGCCACTCGAGTAGTGCTTGACGGGGTCGTTGATGAAGTCGCCGAGACCGCTGAACTCGATGATCTCCTCGGTGACCGCCTGGATGTCCTTGCGCGGCAGGCCGAGGATCGAGCCGTTGAGGTTGATGTTCTCCCGGCCGGTCATGTCGGGGTGGAAGCCGGCGCCGAGCTCGATGAGAGCGGCGACTCGTCCGTCGGTGAGCACCCGGCCGGTGCTCGGCGTGAGGATGCCGGTCATGCACTTCAGCAGGGTCGACTTCCCCGACCCGTTGTGTCCCATGACGCCGACGGTCTCGCCGGTGCCGATCGACAGGTCGAGGTGCTTGAGTGCGGCAAACGTCCGTGTGTGCGACCTGCCGATGTGCAGGATGCGCTCCTTCACCGACTGCGGCATGTCGCTGTGCAGTCTGAACGTCTTCGAGACGCCTTCGACCCTGATGGCCTCCACCTAGAGCACCTCCGCGAAGTTGCCCTCAGCGCGGTCGAACAGGCGGAATGAGACGGCGAGCAGGACGAGTGCGCCAACCGCGACGAATCCGAGATTGCGCGCGTACCACCAACTGCCGACGTCGGGCAGCAGGTCACGGCCGTCGACCGACGTGCTGCCGTACACCGCTCGCTGGAACGCGGTGACGACCGGTGTCATCGGGTTGAGGAGCGGGAGCCAAGTCGGCAACGACCGCGCCGACAGCCAATGTGTCGCCCGTTGGTACTGGTAGATGATCGGTGTCGCCCAGAACCAGGCGATCATCAGCAGGTCGAGCAGGTGCTGCGTGTCGCGCGCGTAGACGTTGACGACGCTGAGGAACGAGCCGAGCGCAGCACACAGGATGGCCACGACAACGATGGCGAGCGGGACGAGCCACATCTGCGACCATGCAATGTCGTAGCCGAAGACGAGCAGGATGACGCCGAGCGTGGCGAGCTGCAGCGCGAAGTGCACCATCGCGCTGCCCAGGGTCGCGAGCGGGAGGATGATGCGCGGAAAGGTGACCTTCGAGACGAGGTACGAGTTGCCCGTCACCGACTGCGCGGCGGTGGTGAGGGTGGTGCCGAGCAGTGTCCAGACGATGAGACCACTCATCACCCAGACGGCGAAGTTGCGGAACCCGGCGCCAAGGATGCTGAACACGATCGTGTAGACGACGAGCAGGAAGACCGGCTGCGCCATCGACCACAGGAAGCCCAGTGCCGAGTTCTTGTACCGCACCTTCAGTTCCTTGGCGACGAGGCCGCCCACGAGTTCGCGGTAGCGCCACACGTCGCGGAACTGGGTGCGCAGCGAACGCCGTGCGGCAATGACCCGCATGCCGTCGGGGATGGGGCCCGAGGCGGTCCGGGGCACCTCGGCGCTGTCGCTCACGACACGGGAGGCTACTGGCTGGTCGTCGTGCGCCCAGTGACGGCGTGCGCCGTCGACGGCGAGGACCGCGCAGTGGCGACGTGGCGTCAGCGGCCGCGGGCGGCCCGGATGATGCGCCGTGCCAGGATGCCGAGACCGGTGCGCACGCGCGGTTCGGGAACCGGCTCGGGCTCGGGTTCGGGGTCTGGCGCGGGCGGTGGTGGCGGCGGCGCAGCGGCGGCGGTCACCCGGGCGAGGTCGTCGAGCATCTCGGCGCGGGCCAGCACCCGTCCATACCGCTCGACCTGCATCAGGAAGATGCGGTCGGCGAAGGCAGCGGCGCCTCGTTCGTCGAGACCGAGGGCTGCCGCAACGACGCGTCGGTACACGATGCTGTCGGCGGCGGTTCGCTCGTCGAGCATCTCGATGGTCTCGTGATCGAACTGCGGGCCGCCGAACGGTGTGGGCACGTTGCCCGACCCAGTGATGTTCTCGCGGATCTCGTCACCCTCGAGCCCGACGAACGTCGCGATGTCGCGCCAGAACGAGGGCGACTCGACGAACGTGGTGCAGCCGAGCCGGCCCAGCGTCGCGAGCGCTGCCGAAGCCGCGTCATCGCGCTCGTGCGCCGACAGCGGGCGCGTCGGGTCGATGTCGAGGTCGGCGAGCATGCGGACGTGAAGGTTGTCGGACTGGTGCGCCGCGGCCGGGTCGGCGAGGAACCGCTTGAGACCGTCGAATGCGGTGCGGTGCACCTGGTACTCGCCGTACTCCTCGGCGACGAACTCGGGCATCACGCTCCAGAACAACTGGTGCGACAGCACTCGCGACCGTGGTTCGCGCAGCACGGTGAACACATCGGCTGCGTCGACGAGCGACGTGATCGACCGGTACGACAGGTGGCCAGCGACGGCGCGCATCGAACGGTCGGCGTCGGTGAGGTGCTGGCCCGGGTGCAGGATGAGCGCAGCGAGGCGGTCGGCGACGGTGTGCCACGCCGAGAAGTCGCCGAACAGCACCTCGTCGAAGACGAACGGCGACAGGTTGTCGGTGCCGTAGGCGCGCACCATCGCGGTGCGGATACTGGTGCCGGCGGCCTTCGGGATGTGGAGGAAGCCGCATCGCGCACGGGCGAGGGGCGACGGCACGAATGGCTCGTCGACCTCGGTCTCGGTCGGCTCGGTCATGTCGAGCCCTGCGTCGGCCTCGGCGCGCGGGCCCGGCTGGTCCGCCCCCGTGTCGAGGCGCTCCGGTGTACTCACACGCGGTAGGGGTCGACGGAGTCGGGATCGATGCCGTGGCGCTGCATGGCGACCGCAACGGCCTCGCCCGGTACGGCGCCGGTCTCGGCGAGCGCGGCGAGCACGGCGACGACGACGTGGCCGGCGTCGACCTCGAAGAACCGCCGCAGTGCCTCGCGGGTGTCGCTGCGTCCCATGCCGTCGGTGCCGAGCGGCACGAACGGTCGGTCGACGAACCGTGCCACCTGCTCGGGCACGATCTTCATGAAGTCGGTGACCGCGATGACTGGCGCATTGCTCGAGCCGAGCAGGTCGCGCACGACGGCTGTCCGACGCGGCTGCGACGGGTGCAGCCGGTTCCAGCGCTCGGCAGCGAGGGCGTCCTCGCGCAGCGCCTTGTACGACGTCGCCGACCACAGGTCGACGTGGATGCCGTGGAACTCGGCGAGCTCGGCGGCTGCCGCCCGCGCGGCGCCGTGTGCCGAGCCGCTGAAGAGGATCGAGGCGGCGGGTTGCGTGCCCTCTGGTGCAGCGGCCCAGCGGTACATGCCGCGCACGACATGCGCGGGATCGAGCCCGTCGGGCATCGCCGGCATCGGATAGTTCTCGTTGTAGAGCGTGAGGTAATAGAAGACATCGGGGTCGAGATCGGGCGTCCCCGTGCCGTACATGCGCTCGATGCCGGCACGCACGATGGTGGCGACCTCGTACGCGAACGACGGGTCGTACGACTGGCACGGCGGCACGGTGCTGGCGAGCACGAGTGAGTGACCGTCCTGGTGCTGCAGCCCCTCGCCGAGCAGCGTCGTGCGGCCGGCGGTGGCGCCCATCAGGAAGCCGCGGACTCGCGCGTCGGCGGCCTGCCAGATGAGGTCACCGACGCGCTGGAACCCGAACATCGAATAGAAGGTGTAGAAGGGAATGGTCGGCACGCCCCGCGTGGCGTACGCCGAGCCAGCGGCGATGAAGCTCGCCATCGAACCGGCCTCGGTGATGCCCTCCTCGAGGATCTGCCCCTTGGACGACTCGCTGTAGCTGAGCAGCAGGTCGTGGTCGACCGGTTCGTACTTCTGGCCCTGCGACGCGTAGATCTTCAGGGCGGGGAACAGCGAGTCCATACCGAAGGTGCGGCCCTCGTCAGGGATGATCGGTACGACGTACTGACCGATCTCGGGGTCGCGGGCGAGGCTGCGCAGCAGTCGGGTGAAGCCCATCGTGGTGCTGACCGCCTGCTCACCGGACCCCTTCAGCAACTCGTCGAAGGTGGAGGCGTTCGGGAGCGAGAACGGGCGACGCGGCCGCACGATGCGCTTGGGGATCGAGCCGCCGAGCGCGCGGCGGCGCTCGATCATGTACTGGTACTCGATCGAGTCCTCGCTCGGTCGGAAGTAGGGCAGGTGGTCGTCCTCGAACGCGGCATCCGGGATCTCGTCCGCCAGGTGCAGGCGGTCACGCAGACCCATCAGCTGGTCCTTGGTCATCTTCTTGATCTGGTGCGTGGCGTTGCGCGCCTCGATGTCGGGGCCGAGCGTCCAGCCCTTGATGGTCTTGGCGAGGATCACCGTCGGGCGACCGGTGCCGAGGTTCTCGACCGCTGCCTTGTATGCGGCATACAGCTTTCGGTAGTCGTGGCCACCGCGGGGGAGCGTCTGCAGGTCGTGGTCGGACAGGTGGGCCACCATCTGGCGAAGGCGCGGGTCGGGGCCGAAGAAGTTGTCGCGGATGTACTGGCCGTCCTCGGTCGCGTACCGCTGGAACTCGCCGTCGACGGTGGTGTTCATCGTGTTGAGCAGCACGCCGTCCTTGTCCTTGGACAGCAACTCGTCCCAGCGCGAACCCCAGATGACCTTGATGACGTTCCAGCCGGCACCGCGGAACACAGCCTCGAGCTCCTGGATGATCTTGCCGTTGCCGCGCACCGGGCCGTCGAGGCGCTGCAGGTTGCAGTTGACGACGAAGATGAGGTTGTCGAGGCGCTCGCGACTCGCCAGCGACAGTGCGCCGAGCGTCTCGGGCTCGTCGCACTCGCCGTCACCGAGGAACGCCCACACGCGGCTGTTGCTCGTGTCGTCGAGCTCGCGGTTGAGCAGATAGCGGTTGAAGCGGGCGTGATAGAGCGCAGTGAGCGGGCCGAGGCCCATCGACACCGTGGGGAACTCCCAGAAGTCGGGCATCAACCGTGGGTGCGGATAGCTGGACAGGCCCTGATGCCCGCGGCCGATCTCGCGGCGGAAGTGCTCGAGGTCGTCGGCGCTGAGCCGGCCCTCGAGGAACGCCCGTGCGTACACGCCGGGTGCGGCGTGGCCCTGGATGTACACGTGGTCACCCGCTGTTCCGTCGTCCTTGCCGCGGAAGAAGTGGTTGAAGCCCAGTTCGTAGAGGCTGGCCGAGCTGGCGTACGTGCTGAGGTGGCCGCCGATGCCGTCGGCGTGCTTGTTGGCGCGGACCACCATCATCGCCGCGTTCCAGCGCACGAAGCTGCGGATGCGGCGCTCGAGGTGCTCGTCGCCGGGGAACCACGGCTCGGCGTTGCGGGGGATGGTGTTGACGTAGGGCGTGC
>JBMSSR010000002.1:0-30736 GCA_049424465.1 Ilumatobacteraceae bacterium | reverse complement strand
CGTCGGACTCCTCACCGGGTCGTACTCGTCGGTGTTCGTCGCCTCGCCACTCGTGGCGATGGTCAAGGAACGCCAGCCGAAGTACCGCCCGCTGCGTGGTCGCCGCGCGACGGGTGCCGAGCTCGAGCGTCTCGTGCACGGCGGCATGCCGTCGGCCCGCCGCGAGGGTGTGCGCCACAAGCGCGCCGACGACGGTCCGACGCCTGCGCCGGTGGTGTCGCCCGAGGAGCTGCTCACGCACACGCCTCGGCCGCGCAAGAAGAAGCGCCGGGCCTGACCGGGCGGGCGGTACCCTCAGGCCATGGCAGGCGATGCGCACTGGCTCATGGGTCTCGTCCGCGACATCGCCGACTACCCGTCGCCCGGGGTGACGTTTCGGGACATCACACCGTTGTTGGGTGATGCCGACGGGTTCGCGGCGTCGATCGACGAACTGGTCGAGCGGTTCCGCGACGTCGGTGTCGACCGTGTGCTGGGGATGGAGGCGCGGGGCTTCATCGTCGCCGCACCGGTCGCCTACCGGTTGGGCGCCGGGTTCATCCCCGTGCGCAAGGCGGGCAAGCTGCCGTGGGCGGTCATCCGTGAGGAGTACCAGCTCGAGTACGGCAGTGATGTGCTCGAGGTGCACCGTGACGCGATCTCGCCGGACGAGCGGATCCTCGTCATCGACGACGTGCTCGCTACGGGCGGGACAGCCGATGCCACGTGCCGCCGCGGCGAGACCCTCGGCGGCGTGGTGGTCGGACTGGGATTCCTCATCGAACTGCCGGGCCTGGGCGGTCGGCAGCGGCTCGGCGAGCGACGGGTCGAGAGCCTGGCGAGGTACTGATCGTGGGTGAGCGCTGATGGCCGCCGTCGACCGCGTGCTGCCCTGGCGGCGTCACCACAACACGACGGCCGACGAGCTCGCGCCGTTGCTCGTCGCGTACCGCCGCCGCCACCCCAAGTCGTCGGTGTCGATCATCAACCGCGCCTACGAGACCGCGCGCGAGGCACATCGCCACCAGTTGCGCAGCAGCGGTGAGAGCTACATCAATCACCCGCTCGCGGTGGCGCGGATCGTCGCCGATCTCGGGCTCGACGAGACGTCGCTCGCGGCTGCGCTGCTGCACGACGCCGTCGAGGACACCGAGATCACGCTCGCCGATGTCGAGGCCGGTTTCGGGGCCGAGGTCGCGCAGATCGTCGACGGCGTCACCAAGCTCGAGCGCCTGCAGTTCGACTCGAAGGAGGCTCAGCAGGCAGCGACGATGCGCAAGATGCTGGTCGCGATGGCGCGCGACCTCCGGGTGCTCATCATCAAGCTCGCCGACCGGCTGCACAACATGCGCACGATCGCCGCGATGCCCGCCGAGAAGCAGCAGCGCATCGCGCACGAGACGCTCGAGATCTACGCGCCGCTCGCGCACCGGCTCGGTATGCAAGAGCTCAAGCAGCAGCTCGAGGACCTGTCCTTCGCGTCGCTCTACCCCAAGCGGTACGCCGAGCTCGATCACCTCGTCGCCACGCGTACGCCCGAGCGCGAGGTGTACCTCGCCAAGGCCATCGCCGAGGTGCAGGCCCGCCTGCGCGAACTCAACATCACGGCCGACGTCACTGGACGTGGCAAGCACCTCTGGAGCATCTACGAGAAGATGGTCCAGAAGGGCCGTGAGTTCGACGAGATCTTCGACCTCGTCGCGATCCGCGTCATCGTCGACTCGGTGCGCGACTGCTACGCCGCGCTGGGCTGCATCCACGGCCGCTACAAGCCGGTGCTCGGCAGGTTCAAGGACTACGTGGCGATGCCCAAGTTCAACCTGTACCAGAGCCTGCACACGACGGTGATCGGGCCCGGCGGCAAGGTCGTCGAGGTGCAGATCCGCACGCGAGAGATGCACGAGCGCGCCGAATGGGGCGTCGCTGCCCACTGGGCGTACAAGCAGGGCAGCGGCACCTCCGCCGACATCGACTGGCTGAACCGGATCATCGACTGGCAGGCCGAGGTCAGCGACCCGACGGCCTTCATGGAGAACCTGAAGACCGATCTCGAGCAGGACGAGGTCTTCGTGTTCACCCCCAAGGGCAAGGTCATCACCCTGCCCGTCGGCTCGACCGCCGTCGACTTCGCGTACGCCGTCCACACCGAGGTCGGGCACAAGTGCATCGGCTCGAAGGTGAACGGTCGGCTCGTGCCGTTGCACCACCCGCTGAAGAGCGGCGACACGTGCGAGGTGTTCACCTCGAAGGCCGAGGACGCGGGCCCGTCGCGCGATTGGCTCAAGTTCGTCGAGTCGCCCCGTGCCCGCAACAAGATCAAGCAGTGGTTCTCCCGCGAGCGCCGCGACGACATGGTCGAGTCGGGACGCGAAGAACTCACCAAGGAGTTCCGGCGCGAGGGGCTCCCGGTGCAGCGAATCTGGGGGAGTGACGTGCTCGCGACCGAGGTCGAGGCGGCGGGGTTCGCCGATCTCGAGTCGGCGCTCGTCGCGATCGGCGAGGGGCACGTCTCTGCCCGGTCGATCGCCCACAAGGTGTCGCGGCACTACCGCACGGGCACCGCCGACGAACAGCTGTCCACCACGGTCAGCCCGGGCCGCGTGTCACGTCGCAACCGCGACGCGGTCGGTGTGCACGTCGAGGGCCTCGACGACGTGATGGTCCGCCTCTCGAAGTGCTGCACCCCCGTGCCGGGCGACGAGATCATGGGCTTCGTCACGCGCGGCCGCGGTGTGTCGGTCCACCGTGCCGACTGCGCCAATGCGCTCAGCCTCATGTCCGACCAGGCGGCACGGTTGATCGAGGTCGAATGGGATGGAGAGGCGCGCAACACGTTGTTCCGTGCCGGTGTCGAGGTGGTCGCGCTCGACCGCTCGAAGCTCCTCCGTGACGTCGCCAACTCGCTCAGCGAACAGCACGTCAACATCGTCGCGTGCTCGACGCACACGGGGTCCGACCGGGTGGCGAAGATGCGGTTCGAGTTCGAGATGGCCGACCCGTCGCACCTCGAGTCGGTGCTGCGGACCATCAAGCAGATCGACAGCGTGTACGACGCCTATCGGCTGGTGCCCGGCAAGGGTGGCTGAGGCCCCGTCAGCACGACCCGCCGACGCCGAGATCGAGCACCCAGTACGGCACCGTGACCCCGTCGACGAGCGCATCGGAGCGCCCAGCGCCGACCTGCGTGAACGTGGGATAGAGGATGTTGGCGCGGTGGCCCGATGACGCCATCCACGAGCCCATGACGGTCGCTGCGTCGAGCTGGCCGGCGGCGACGTTCTCGCTCACCGACGTGTAGCCGACGTAGCCAGCAGCGGCGACACGCGTGTACAGCGTCGAGCCATCGGGCCCTACGTGCGACATCGTCCCCCACGCGGCGAGGACCGACGAGAAGTCCTGCGCCGCAGTGTTGAGGCTGGCGCAGAGCGCCACCGGTCCGACCCCGGCCTTCGCCCGTTCGTCGTTGATGAGCGAGATGAGCTGGTTGCGCCAGCCCGTCGGGACCGAAATCGTCCGCGAGACCGTCGTCGGCGCCGCAGTGGCGGGGGCTGCCGTCGTTGGAGTCGTGCGGGCAGTGGTGACGGGGACGGGGACGGTCGTCGTCGTGCTCGTCGTGGTCGTCGTGGTCGTGGAGCTGGACGTCGTCGAGGGTGTCGTCGACGCAGGCGCCGACGAGGTCGGAGCAGTACTCGCAGCCACCGCGCTGGTGTCGGTGCCGGGGGAGCATGCGCTCAGCACGGCGGCAGTGCTCAACGCCGCACCGAGGAGGCGGCCCCGGATGCGGCACGGGCGGACGAGTGAGTGGCTCACGCTGCGACCGTAGCGTGCGGGTGCGAGGGTCGTCAGGCGTGCGCCCTCGCAGGGTCGGGAGGGCACGTACCGGTAGCCTTGCCCCCCGTGCCCCAGTTCCAGACCTCCCCGGGGATGCGCGACATCCTCCCGCCCGAGTCGGCCCGCTGGCGCCGGTTCGTGGAGGTCTTCGCCGACACCGTCGAGCGGGCGGGATACGCACAGCTCATCTCACCGCTGCTCGAGGACCTCGGTGTCTTCCAGCGCATCGGCGACGCCACCGATGTGGTCAGCAAGGAGATGTACGACTTCCACGACAAGGGTGGCCGGCACATCGCGCTGCGGCCCGAGCTCACCGCGAGCGTCTGCCGTGCCTTCGTCGAGCACCGGCCGCTGATGCCGTGGAAGGTCTGGTACGCCGGCTCGATGTTCCGGTACGAGAAGCCCCAGCGCGGTCGCTACCGCCAGTTCGACCAGGTCGGCATCGAGGTGCTCGGCGCCGACGACCCGTACCTCGACGTCGAGGTCATCGCGCTCGGGTGGGAGTTCTACCGTTCGCTCGGCCTGCAGCAGGTCGACCTGCTCGTCAACTCGCTCGGCGAGCCCGACGACCGGTCCCGGTACGTCGAGGCGCTCACGGCGCATTTCGAGTCGAACCTCGACGCCCTGTCGCCCGAGAGTCGCCAGACGCTGCAGAAGAACCCGCTTCGTGTCCTCGACTCCAAGCGGCCGCAGGATGCGCCGGTCGTCGCCGCCGCGCCGCGGATCGGAGACTTCTACAGCGACGCAGCGGCCGCCCACTTCGCCGCAGTGCAGGACGGATTGCGCGCAAGCAGCATCCCGTTCACGATCTCGAGCACCCTCGTCCGTGGTCTCGACTACTACCGGCGGACCACGTTCGAGTTCCAGGGCGGCACGCTCGACTCGGCGCAGAACGCGCTCGGTGGTGGCGGCCGCTATGACGGCCTCGTCGAGTCGCTCGGGGGCCCGGCCACCGCCGGCGTGGGTTTCGCGCTCGGGCTCGACCGCACGCTGCTTGCCTGCGACGACGAGGGTGTGTTCGCCCCGCCGAGTGGTGACGTCGACGTGTTCGTCGTCGACACGACCGGTGGTCTCGAGGCGCTACGCCTGACCAACGACCTGCGCGCTGCCGGCCTGCGCGCCGACCGTGCCTACGAGAACCGCAGCATGAAGAGCCAGATGAAGGTGGCCGACCGCAGCGGCGCCACCGTGGCGCTCATCGTGGGCAGCGACGAGCAGGCTGCCGGCACCGTCACCGTCCGTCCCCTCCGCGACCACTCGATCGAGCAGCACCAGGTCGAGCGCACGTCCCTCATCACCCACCTCAGGAACATCATCCAATGAGCGCAACGTCCATGCGAACCCACCGGTGCGGCGATCTCCGTGCCGAGCAGATCGGCTCCACCGTCACCCTTGCCGGGTGGGTCGCCACTCGACGCGAGCACGGTGAGCACCTCGCGTTCATCGACCTGCGCGACCACAGCGGTGTCACCCAGTGCGTGGTCGACAACACGGTGGACGTGCGCCCCGAGTACGTGGTCCACATCACCGGTACGGTGGCCGCACGGCCGGCCGAGAACGTCAACGACCGGTTGCCCACCGGTGGCATCGAGCTGCAGGACTGCACGGTCGAGGTACTGAACGCCGCAGAGGCGCCGCCGTTCCCGATCAGCGAGCGCGCCGACCAGGTCGCCGAGAACACGCGCCTGCAGTACCGCTACCTCGACATCCGCCGCGAGCGGATGCAGCGCAACCTGCGCCTGCGCGCCGCCGTCAACAGCGCCATCCGCGTCGCGATGGAGGCACAGGGCTTCGTCGAGGTCGAGACGCCGATGCTCGTGCCGAGCACCCCTGAGGGCGCTCGCGAGTTCATCGTGCCGAGCCGTCAGCAGCCAGGCTCGTTCTATGCACTGCCGCAGAGCCCACAGCTGTTCAAGCAGTTGCTCATGGTGGCCGGGATCGACCGCTACTACCAGCTCGCGCGATGCCTGCGCGACGAGGACCTGCGCGCCGACCGCCAGTACGAGTTCATGCAGCTCGACGCCGAGATGAGCTTCGTCGACCAGGATGACGTGCACCGCGCGATCGGCAACGCCGTCGTGGCAGCTGCCCGCGCTGCCGGTCAGGATCCGGGCGAGATCATCAAGATCACGTGGCACGACGCGATGAACCGCTTCGGTGTCGACAAGCCCGACCTCCGCTTCGGGATGGAACTCACCGAGCTCACCGACGTGTTCGCCGCCACCGAGTTCAAGGCATTCGCCGGCGCAGCGTGCATCAAGGGGATCAACGCGGCGGGCAAGGCCGACGACTACGGCCGCAACAAGCTCGACGCGATGACCGACAAGGCGAAGAAGATGGGCGCCAAGGGCCTGGTGTGGCTGAAGGTCGCGGCGGACGGCACCTTCGAGTCACCCGTGGCGAAGTTCCTGACCGCCACCGAGCAGTCGGCGCTGACGCAGCGACTGTCGGCGGCGCCCGGCGACCTGCTGCTCATCGTCGCCGACGAGTGGATGACCACGTGCGAGGTGCTGGGTCAGCTGCGCAATGACATCGGACGGCCGCCGGTGCACGAGGGACCGTACCGCTACCTGTGGGTGGTCGATTTCCCGCTGTTCGTCGGTGTCGACGAGACGTCGGGTCGCCCGCGCCCCGGCCACCACCCGTTCACCCAGCCGCACCCCGACGACGTGCACCTGCTCGAGAGCGATCCGCTGGCGGTGCGCAGCCAGGCGTACGACCTCGTCCTCAACGGGTGGGAACTCGGGTCGGGCAGCATCCGGATCCATCAGCCCGAGCTGCAGGCGCGCATCTTCGGCCTGCTCGGCATCAGCGACGAGGAGGCGCAGAAGAAGTTCGGTTTCTTCCTGAACCCGTTCCGCTACGGCGCCCCGCCGCACGGCGGCTTTGCGTTCGGCATCGACCGGCTCGTGGCCATCCTCGCCGGCGAGGAGAACATCCGCGAGGTCATCGCATTCCCGAAGACGCAGTCGGGTCTCGACCCGATGACCAACGCCCCCACGCCGGTCGCCGCCAAACAGCTCGACGAGCTGGGTGTGCGCGTCCTGCCGCCCAAGGCCTGAGCCGACGTGGCGTCGCCGCACTTCCGTGTCGGCGTGGTCGTGATCGTCCGCCACCCCGACCTGCGACGGGTGATGGCGTTCGAGCGCGTTGACTCGCCGGGCAGTTGGCAGCTGCCGCAGGGTGGCCTCGAGGTGGGTGAGCGGCCCGAGGAGGCGGCGTGGCGCGAACTGCACGAGGAGACGGGTCTGACCGACCGCGACGTCGTCGCCCGTGCCGAGTATCCCGACTGGGTGGCGTACGAGTGGCCGGCCGAGGTGCAGGCCGCCAAGGGCGGGTCGTGCCACCGCATCGGCCAGGTGCAGAAATGGTTCCTGTTCGACGCACTCGACGCCGGGGTCACACCGACCCCCGACGGCAGGGAGTTCGGGGCGTGGCGGTGGGTCGAGCCGCCGTGGCTCGTCGAGCAGGTGCCCGGTTGGCGCCGCGAGGCGTACGAGCGGGTGCTGGGCTCGATCGGGTAGGTCGCACGGGCGGTGACACGCGGCAGGGTGGTCGCTGCGGCGATCGGGCACCGACCCGCTACCGTCGCCGCGATGAGCGACCTGTTCAGCGCTGCGGCAGAGGATCGCCTTCGCGCCCAGGCACCGCTCGCCGCCCGGCTTCGACCGCGCAGCCTCGACGATGTGGTGGGCCAGACACACCTCGTCGGTCCGGGACGACCACTGCGCCGACTGGTCGAGCAGGACCGGCTGACGAGCGCCATCTTCTGGGGCCCTCCCGGGACGGGCAAGACGACGCTCGCCCTCGCCGTGGCTGGCAGTACCGCTCGTGCGTTCGAGCAGTTGAGCGCGGTCACCGCCGGGGTCAAGGACGTGCGCGAGGTGATCGAGCGGGCACGCGACCGACTGGGCCAGCACGGACGGGGCACCATCCTGTTCCTCGACGAGATCCACCGCTTCTCGAAGTCGCAGCAGGACGCTCTGCTGCCGGCCGTCGAGGACGGCACCCTGACGCTCATCGGCGCGACGACCGAGAACCCGTTCTTCGAGGTGAACGCACCGCTGCGCAGCCGCAGCACGCTGTTCCGGCTCGAGCCGCTGGGGCGCGAGGACATCGCGGCACTCGTGCAGCGGGGACTGCTGGCGGAGGGCAAGCAGGCCGAGCCCGCGGCGGTCGACCACCTCGTCGACCGTGCAGGTGGCGACGGGCGACAGGTGCTCACGGCGCTCGAGGTGGCGTGCGCGCTCGCCGATCACGGCACCGTGACGGTCGAGCACGTCGAGGCAGCGCTCGGCACCAGTGCACTTCGCTACGGGCGAGACGACCACTACGACGTGGTGAGTGCGTTCATCAAGAGCGTGCGCGGGGGCGATCCGCAGGCTGCCGTCTACTACCTCGCGCGCATGCTCGAGGCGGGCGAGGACGCCCGGTTCATCGCGCGCCGGATGGTCATCCTCGCGAGCGAGGACATCGGTCTCGCCGACCCACAGTCACTCGTCGTCGCCGTCGCAGCGGCACATGCGCTCGAGCACGTGGGCCTGCCGGAGGCCCAGCTCAACCTCGCCCAGGCGGCCGTGCACCTCGCGATGGCGCCGAAGAGCAACCGGGTGGCGCTCGCGATCTGGAACGCGCGCAGTGACGTCCGCGACGGAGCCGTCGGCGAGGTGCCGGCACACCTGCGTGATGGCCACTACAAGGGCGCAGCGGCCCTCGGACACGGTGTCGGCTACGAGTACCCTCATGACCACGCCGGGGGCTGGGTCGACCAGCAATACCTCCCCGACGGACTCGTCGGCAGGGTGTGGTACGAACCGAGCCGACACGGTCACGAGGCCGAGCTGGCCGACGAACTGGAGGAGCGCACGAGATGACTGCCGGAGAACTCGCCGTCCTGCTCGCTGCCGTGCTGTGCTGCTTCGGCTTCGCGGCACTCGTGGTGGTGCTCACCCGCGTGCTCGACACGCTGCGGTCGCTGCGGGCCGAGATCGTCACGCTGCGCGCCGAGACCAAGCCCCTCCTGCGCGACCTGCATGCCACGACCCGTCAGGCCCGCGACGCGATGACCGAGGCGCGACACGACCTCGACCGCATCGACCTGCTCATCGGCTCGGCAGAGGCGATCAGCGATGCGGTGTCCGGTGGGGGACGTGTCGCGCGTGCGGCACTCTCGGCACCGGTCATCAAGACTGCGGCGCTGGCGACGGGTACACGACGCGCATGGCGGCGCTTCCTGCGGGGCGACCGGGCGGCCGCCCGCCGTGCCGATCTCGCACGGCGCGCGCCCGGCGCGAGACGGTCCCGGCGGACGACCCGATGGACGACGACCACATCGACGGGTTGCTCGACAGCGGCGCGGGTGGGGAGCAGTGGTCCGCATGATGAAGCGACTCGTGTGGTTCGTGTCAGGCGCTGTGGCCGGTCTCGCGGGTGCAGGATTCGCCAAGAAGAAGGCCCGCGAGGCGGCACAGGAACTCGCACCTGCGGCGGTGGCACGCCGCACCGCGCACCGCGTTCGCGATGCAATCTCGGAGGGACGTGCGGCGGCACGCGTACGAGAGGCCGAACTGCGCGCACAGCTCGACGGGTCGGCACACAGCCTCGCCGACGAGCTCGGCGACGGTGACACCGTGCTCGTCGACGGTCGGCCGGTTGCGCCCGGGCAGGTCATCGTGCTGCGCCAGGGCGACGACCCGCGCGGCGCTCGGCGCGCGCCTGTCCGTGCCACACCGCGGCGCGCCCGGCGGCGCCGCCGGGGCGCGTGACGAGCCGCAGGTCCACGGCGGTGACCAGCACCTCGCTCGAGACCGTCATCGCCGAGTTGCGGCGCGTGATCGACCCGTCACGGGTGCACACCGACACCGCGGAGCTCGGGCTGTACCGGCGTGATGCCTCGAACATCGAGGGCCGTGCAGGGGTGGTGTGCTTCCCGATCGACACGGCCGAGGTGCAGGCGTGCGTTCGTGTCGCAGCACGGCACGGCGTGCCGTTCGTCGCCCGTGGTGCAGGTACCGGGCTCGCTGGCGGCGCGGTGCCGCTCGACGGGGCGATCGTGATCGTCACCACGAAGATGAACCGAGTGCTCTCGGTCGACGCCGTCAACCGCATCGCATGGGTGCAGCCCGGTGTGCTGAACCTCGACCTCAGTCGTTCGACGGCGGTCCACGGGCTGCACTTCGCGCCTGACCCGAGCAGCCAGCAGAGCTGTTCGGTGGGCGGCAACGTGGCCAACAACTCGGGTGGTCCACACTGCCTCGCGGACGGCGTCACGACGAGTCACGTGCTCGGTGCCGAAGTGGTGCTCAGCGACGGCTCGCTGGCGGTCCTGGGTGGCGAGGAGCCGGAGGTGACCGGTCTCGACCTGCGCGGCGCCTTCGTCGGGGGCGAGGGCATGCTCGGCATCGCGACGGCGCTGTGCGTTCGCCTGACACAGGACCCGCCGGCGGTGCGCACGATGCTGATGGACTTCGACACGGTCGAGGCGGGCGCGCAGACGGTGAGTGCGATCATCGCGGCCGGGATGGTGCCGGCGGCGCTCGAGATGATGGACCGGTTGTGCCTCGAGGCGGTGGAGGCCTACATCCATGCCGGGCTGCCGACCGATGCTGCTGCTGCGCTGCTGGTCGAGGTCAGTGGCCTGCCGCACGGGGTGGCCGCCGACACCGAGCGCATCGTCGACATCGGCCGCGCGCACGGAGCGCGCACCGTGCGCGTGGCACAGGACGAGGCTGAGCGCCAGGTGCTGTGGAAGGGGCGCAAGACGGCGTTCGGCGCGGTGGCACGCATCAAGCCGAACTACTACCTGCACGACACGGTCGTGCCGCGGCGTGTCCTGCCCGAGATGTTGCGTCACGTCTACGAGATCGCGGCCCGGTACGAACTGTTGGTACTCAACGTGTTCCACGCCGGCGACGGCAATCTTCACCCGTTGCTCGTGTTCGACAAGCGTGAGCCCGGGGTGATGGAGCGTGTGCATGCAGCGGGTGAGGACATCGTTCGTCGCTCGGTCGAGCTCGGCGGTGTGCTGAGCGGCGAGCACGGCATCGGGCTCGAGAAGCGCGAGTTCATGCCGCTCATGTTCGGTGCTGCCGATCTGGCTGCGCAGGAGTCGCTGCGTCGTGCGTTCGACCCGCCGCGCCTCGCCAACCCGTTCAAGGTGCTGCCCTCGCCGGCCTCGTGCGGCGATGTGCACGAACTGCCCGAGGGCGCGTGGGTCTGATGACGGTCGACGACTTCGCGTCCGAGGTCGGCGCCGAGGGCCCGGTCACGATCTCGGGGCTCGGTACGCGTGGTGGCGCGGTGCCCGGGGTTCGGGCAGTACGCGCACCGATGGGCATCGAGTGGGTACAGCCCGACGAGATGACGGTGTGCTGCGGTGCAGCGACTCCTGTCGACGAGGTGGCCGAGGCGCTCTCGGCGCACGGCCAGACCGTGGCGCTCCCACACGGTGGCACCGTCGGCGGTGCGCTCGCGACCGGGCAGTCCGACGTCCGGCGGCTGGGATGGGGCCCGGTGCGTGACACGCTGCTGCAGGCCCGATACGTCTCCGCCGAGGGTCGCGTCGTCATGGCCGGTGGCCCCACCGTGAAGAACGTGACCGGGTTCGACCTGTGCCGTGTACTCGTCGGCTCGCGCGGCACGATCGGCTTCCTCGGTGAGGTGGTGCTGCGGACCCGCCCGGTCGCGCGCTGCTCGCAGTGGTTCCGTCGGGGCGGGGTGAGTCCGCAGGCGCTGGGTGGACTCTTCGTCTCGCTGTACCGGCCGACGAGTGTGCTGTGGGACGGCGAGACGATATGGGTGCTGCTCGAGGGGCACCCCGCCGACGTCCGCGAGCAGGCGGCGGGCGCGGGCCTGCTCGAGTGCGACGGTCCGCCGCCGCTGCCGACCGGCAGTCGCCGCGCGGTCGCGCCCAGCGCCGTGCCGACGCTGACCGGTGACTTCGTTGCCGAGGTCGGGGTCGGCATCGTGCACCATGCGGACTCGGACGTGCTGGTCGCGCCATCCGGTCGCGTGGCCGAACTCGGAGCCGCCGTGAAGGCAGCCTTCGACCCGTCCGGCAGGCTCAACCCGGGCGTCCACGCGTGAGTGTCCGTCCGTTCGTCGCCGAGCAGGTCGGTGATGTCGCCGCAGCGCACCGTGTCGCGCGTGCCGCAGCACACCGCCTCGGGCTGGACGAGCCGGTTCTGCTGCGCGTGGGGAGCAACGCGCTGTTCGCGGCCGGGCCTGCGGTGGTGCTGCGGGTCGGACGCGTCACCGCGCCACCCGCAGCCGCACTGGCATTGTCGACGTTGTTGGCCGGCGCGGGGATCCGCGTGCCGACGGTGCACAGTGCGATCGACGACCTCGATGACGAGTATGCGGTGCTCGCCGTCGAGCGAGTGACCCCGAGCAGCCAGCCGATCGACTGGGAGGCGGTCGGTGCTGCCGTGCGCGCAGTGCACCACGTCGATCCGGCGAGTGCGGCTGCGGTGTACCCGCTGCCGAAGTGCTCGGTCTTCGGCCACTGGGACTTCGCGGCGATGTTCGACGACGTCGCCGTCGAGCTCGGTGCGGCCGAGCGTGTCGCCGTGCGCGCTGCGGTCGACCGACTGGCCGGCTGGCAGCAGGCTGCCGAGCTCGCGCCGCAGGTGGTGTGCCACGGCGACGTGCACCCCGGCAATGTGCTGATGACCGCGGACGGTCCCGTCGTGATCGACTGGGACATGCTGTGCGCAGGTCCGGCAGCCTGGGACCACGCTGCGCTGCTGACGTGGGAGCACCGATGGGGCGGCGACGCGGGCACGTACGCCGGCTTCGCCCGTGGGTACGGCACCGACCTCACCGACGACCCGCTCGCGCAGTTGCTCGCCGAGGGCCGACTGCTCGCCGCCACGCTCATGCGCTGCCGTGCCGGTCGTCGCGACCCGGTGGCGGCCGACGAGGCACGACGCAGGCTGCGCTACTGGCTCGGGGATCCCGACGCACCGCAGTGGAGAGCGGCATGATCGTGTCCGGTGTCGTGACGCCGTCCCCGAGTACGGTGAGCAGACCGTGACGCTGCATCTCTCCGACACCGACCTGGCGACCTGCGTCGGCTGCGGTCTGTGCCTGCCGCACTGCCCGACGTTCCGTGCGACGGGCGAGGAGGCGATGTCGCCCCGTGGTCGCATTGCCGCAATGCGCGCCGTGCAGTGGGAGGGGGCGCCGGTCGGTGACTCGTTCGTCGGGTTCATGGAGACGTGCGTGCAGTGCCGCGGGTGCGAGCCTGCGTGCCCGTCCGGTGTGCCCTACGGACGGCTGCAGGAAGGGGTGCGCGAGTCGCTCGCCGCGGCCCACCGGACGACGCCGCGGTGGCAGCGCGCGGCGTATGTCGTGCTCGGACGCCATCGGTTGTTGCTCGTCGGCTCGACGCTGCTCGCTGTGGCAGCACGGGCGCGTCTTCTGCCGCGTCGACTCGGTCTGGCTGCGGTGCCCGTTCGGCGCGGCGCCCCGGTTCGCTCGACCGGATCCGACGTGTGGCTGTTCACCGGCTGTGTCATGGACGCGTGGATGCGAGGCACCCACCGCAGCACTGCGGCAGTGCTCGATCACCTCGGGGTGGGCTATCGGGTCACCGTCGGTGGGTGCTGCGGCGCGTTGCACACGCATGCCGGCCTGGCTGACAGCGCGCGAGACCTCGCCCGGCGGGTCATGCGCTCGATGCCGGGTGAGGCGCCGGTGCTGGTCAATTCGGCCGGGTGCGGGGCGGCGCTGAAGGAGTACGGGCACCTGCTCGGCACGGCGGAGGCCGAGCAGTTCTCGGCGCGTGTCCGTGATGTGCACGAGTTCGTCGCGCCGCTCGTCGACCGGCTGCGGCCGTCGCGACACCTCGGTCGGGTGGCGGTGCAGGACCCGTGCCACCTGCGTCACGTGCAGCGTGCGCACACGGCGGTCCGCACCGTGCTGTCGAGGGTCGCCGACGTCGTCGAGCTCGAGGATGACGGGCTGTGCTGTGGGGCCGGCGGGGCGTACTCGGTCGTCCAGCCGGGCCTTGCCGGCGAACTGCGCGACCGCACGGTGGGCGTCATCGCCTCGACGGGAGCGCCGGTCGTGGCCAGCGCCAACCCCGGGTGCGCGATGCATCTGGCCGGTGCCGGCCTCGTGGTGCGGCACCCCCTCGACCTGGTGGCGGAGGCCCTGTGAGCGACGACGCTGCGTCCCGACTCGTCTCGCGCATCGAGGCCCTCGTCGACGAACTCGACGAGTTGATGTTCGACCGGCTTCGAGCGGCCGCAGCCGAGCGCACCGGCCGACCGGCGGACGACAAGCGGCTGCTGCAGGCGCGTCGCGCGCTCGACAAGGCAGCGCGGATCCTGCGGGGCGCCGGTGCGGCGGGTGACGACGACTGACGGGTCGACCGGCGCACCCGACGTGGAGCAGTGACCTCAGTCGACGAACGAGTTGATGACGTCGATCATGTCGCGCAGGTCGCCGTATCCATGGCGGGCGAAGACGAAGGCGATGCGGTGCAGCCCCAGTCGGTCGCCATCTCGCACCTCGGGCGGAAACGGCTCGGCGCGCTCGAACGAGCCCGATTCGCACAGGTGCCCGAATCGGGCGGCGAGGAGTGCCAGTTGCTCGTCGGTGACCTCGCGCTGGACACGCACCACGAGGGTGTTCCCGACGTACCGCATCGAGTCGAAGTTGCGGTAGAAGCGGACGATCTCGTCGACCGCCTCGTCGCAGGACTCGGTGATCAGATAGAGGTGGCGGTCGGTGCCGGCGACGAGCCCGCGCTCGACGAGCTGCTCGCGCACGAACGCATCGACGGTCTCCCAGTACGGGTCACCGGGGGTGTCGAGGAACACGATGGGGACCGGGATGCCCTTGCCGGTCTGAGTGAGCGTCAGCAGCTCGAACGTCTCGTCGAGCGTGCCGAACCCGCCGGGGAGACAGACGAAGCCCCTGCTCTCCTTCACCAGCATCAGCTTGCGCGTGAAGAAATACCGCATGCTGACGTACTTGGGATCGCCCGCGATGACCGGGTTCGCCGCCTGCTCGAAGGGGAGCTGGATGGACACACCGATCGAGCGGTCGCGACCCGCGCCCTCCATGCCGGCCTGCATGATGCCCGGGCCGCCGCCGGTGACGACCATCCAGCCCCGCTCGGCCAGCCCGCGGGCCACCTCACGCGCCGCGGCGTACAGCGGATCGTCGATCGACGTGCGGGCCGATCCGAAGATGCTGACCTTCGGTACGCCGCGCGTGGCGTCGAACATCGCGAATGCATCGGCCATCTCGCGCAGCGCAGTGCCTGCGATCTTCAGGTCGAGCGTCGCCGGTCCCTGACGCACGAGGCCCACGGCGGTGCGCAACAGGTGGCGGGCCAGCCGTCGGTCGTAGGCGTCGTCGACCTCAGGCTCGAGTGCAGCGACCAGCGCAGCGAGTGCTCGTTCGACGGGGTCGGTCGGTTCGGCCGGACCGCCGGGTGGTGACGTCGGGTCGGTCACGTCCGGAACGAGGCTGCCTTGTCGGCCAGCGCGCCGAGCAGGTCGTCGAAGCTGGCCTGGAAGCTGGTGACTCCCTCGCGCTCGAGCACGGCGGCGACATCGTCCATGTCGACGCCGACATGGGCCAGCAGCGCCCACGTGCGGGTCGATGCGGTCACAGCCGTCGGCGCGTCGATGGTGCGGGCGGGGGTGCCGTGGTCGGCGAACGCATCGATCGTGGCGTCGGGCAGCGTGTTGACCGTGTCGGGTCCGATGAGCTCGTCGACGTACAGCGTGTCGGGATAGGACGGGTTCTTGGTGCTGGTGCTGGCCCACAGCGGCCGCTGCACCCGCGCCCCGCGTGCCGCGAGGGCGTTCCACCTCGGGCCGCTGAACGTCCGCACGAACGCCTGATAGGCGAGGCGGGCCTGCGCCACGGCAGCGGTCCCACGAAGGGCGAGCGCGTCCGGCGTGCCGATCGCCTCGAGCCGGCGGTCGACCTCGGTGTCGACCCGGCTGATGAAGAAACTGGCGACGCTGGCCACGGTTGACAGATCGGCGTCGGGCTGCGCCGCCAGGCGCTCGAGGCCGGCGACGTAGGCATCCATCACCCTCTGGTAGCGGTCGAGGCTGAAGATCAGGGTGACGTTGACGTTGCGGCCCTCGGCGATCATCTGCTCGATGGCGGGGAGGCTCTCGACCGTGGCGGGGATCTTGACCATCAGGTTCGGCCGGGCCACGGTCTCGCTGAGGTGTCTCGCCGCCGCCTCGGTGCCGGGCCCGTCCGTCGCGAGGCCGGGGTCGACCTCGACGCTCACGAAGCCGTCGGCACCGCCCGAGGCGCGGTGCAGGGCTGCGAACTCGTCGAGTGCGGCACCGATGTCGGTGAGCACGAGCTGCCAGTAGTGGTCGATGACGTCGCCACCCGCGGCGACCAGACCGCGGAACTGCTCGTCGTAGTCGGACGAGCCCTGGATGGCCTTCTGGAAGATCGTCGGGTTGCTGGTGAGACCGCGGATTCCGCGCTCGATCTGACGGGCGATCTCGCCGCCCGTGAGGTAGCTGCGCTTGAGGTTGTCGAGCCACGGGCTCTGCCCCTGCTCGCGGTACAGGGCGACGAGTCGATCGGTCATGCGCGGTCCTCGGCAGGTCGTGTGGCGAGCGCCGTGGCGCGCTCGACGATGTGGTCGATGTTGATGCCCAGCCGCTCGAGCACGACGTTGCCCGGCGCGCTGACGCCGAAGCGGTCGATGCCGATGGACTCGTCGGCGAGTGCCGCCCAGCCGAACGTGGTGGCGGCCTCGACGGACAGGACGGGCAGACCCGCGGGCAGCACCGCACGCCGGTACGACGCTGGCTGGCGGGCGAAGCGGTCCCATGACGGGATGCTGACCACTCGCGCAGCGACGCCCTGCTCGGCGAGGCGGTCGGCCGCATCGATGCAGAGCGCGACCTCGCTGCCGGTCGCGAGCAGCACGACCGCAGCGCCGGGATGATCGTGCACCACTGCCGCGCCGGGAGCGACGGCCGAGCCGTCGGTGCACACCCGCACGTTCTGGCGACTGAGCACCAGCGCCGTCGGACCGTCGTGCTCGACGGCGGTGCGCCACGCGGCGACGGTCTCGTTCGCGTCGGCGGGGCGGATGACCTGCAGGTCGGGGATGGCGCGCAGCGTGGCGAGGTGCTCGACCGGCTGGTGCGTCGGCCCGTCCTCGCCGACGCCGACCGAGTCGTGGGTGAAGACGAAGACCACCTTGGCGCTGCTGAGTGCTGCGAGACGCACCGGCGGGCGCATGTAGTCGAGGAACACGAAGAACGTGCCACCCACCGGCAGCACACCGCCATGGAGCGCCATGCCGACCATCGCCGACCCCATCGCGTGCTCGCGGATGCCGTAGTACACCTGGCGGCCGCCGGGCTCGGCGTCCGACGCTGCCGCCTGCCCAGCGAGGCGGGTACCCGTGTTGCCCGTGAGGTCGGCGGCACCGGACACGAGGCCGGGGAGCGCCGGCAGCGTGGCGTTGAGTGCCTTCTCGACCGCCACACGGGTGGCGATCGACTCGCCCTGCTCGAACGTGGGCAGTCGGTCGGCCCACCCGGCGAGACCCGCCGAGTTCCAGCACGCGTCCCACTCGGCGCGGTCCAGATCGCTGGCCGCGAGTCGCGCGCTCCATGCGGTGCGGGCCTCGCGGCCCCGGCCCGCACAGTGCTCGCGGTACGCCGCCACGAGGTCGTCGGGCGACCAGAACGGTTCGTCCGGGATGCCCATCGCCTGCTTGGTGCGTGACGTGAGTTCGGCGGTGAACGGGTTGCCGTGCGCTTCGTGGCGATCGGTGAGGTCGGGGCTCGGGTGGCCGATGTGCGTCCGCACGACGACGAGGCTCGGCCGGTCGACCACGGCCATCGCCCGACGGATGCCCGACTCGAGTGCATCCAGGTCGTCGCCGCAGTCGCCGAGTTGCTCGACGTGCCAGCCGTAGCCCTCGAACCGGCGCACGACGTCGTCACTGCACGACAACGAGGTGCTGCCGTCGATGGTGATGCGATTGTCGTCGAAGAGACACACGAGCCCGCCGAGGCGCTGGTGCCCGGCGAGCGATGCCGCCTCGTGGCTGACGCCCTCCATGAGGCAGCCGTCGCCGGCGATGACGAACGTGTGGTGATGCATCACGTCGCCACCGAACCGGGCGCGCAGGTTGCGCTCGGCGAGGGCCATGCCCACCGCATTGGCGAATCCCTGCCCGAGCGGTCCGGTGGTGACCTCGACGCCGGCGGTGTGACCGACCTCGGGGTGGCCGGGTGTCGCCGAGCCCCACTGGCGGAACGCCTCGAGGTCGCTGCGCTCGAGGCCGTAGCCGGCGAGGAAGAGCATCGCGTACTGGAGGATCGAGGCGTGGCCGCCCGAGAGGATGAATCGGTCACGGTCGGGCCACGACGCGTCTGCCGGGTCGTGCCGCATGATGCGCGAGTACAGGACGTGGGCGAGGGGAGCCAGCGCCATTGCGGTGCCCTGGTGGCCGCTCTTGGCCCTCAGTGGTGCATCCATGGCGAGGCCACGGATGAGGGCGATCGACTGCTGTTCCTGGTCGGGGCTGAGCACGTCGGCGACTGTAACGGGCGGCTCAGGCCGGGGGCAGCAACGTCAGCGGCACGAGGTGCCACGCCCCGCGACCGACCCGGCAGTGGGCGACGATCTGTCGGTACTCGGTGAAGTCCAGCTCGCCCTTGACGAGCCGGTAGGTGAACTTGCCGGGGTCGACCTGGAACGGGCTGACGTTGCGCGCCACCTGCTCGTTGTCCTCTCCCGGACCCGTGCGGAAGACCACCTCGAACACGCCATTGCCCGTCTCGTCGGGCGGGCACCAGATGAGGGCGACGAGGTGCGGGGTGATGGTGACCGGCACGGGCTGGGGTGCGACCATCGAGAACATCGCACCCGTGATGTCGATCCGCGTGGACGGCCCCGGCGCCTGACGGACCTCGAAGTTCTCGACGAAGAGTGCCGACACGATCTGCATGCGGCGAGGGTACTGGCGCGACCGCCGGTCACTCGCCCGTTGGTGGTGATGCGCGAGGGGCGAGGTCGCTCGTCCACCCGGCGCGCCGCTACCGTCGCCGCATGGACGCCACCCCCGCCGAGCCGACCCGAGCCAGCCGTTTCGCCCCGGTCGCGCCGGAGGCCCTCGAGCGGTGGTCCGCATTCGGGCGGTGGGACCGGGTGTACTTCCCGTCGCTCGTGGGTCTCGAGATCGAGGAGATCCGCACCGACTACTGCCGGATGCGGATGCCGTTCCGCCACGACCTCGAGCAGCCGGCCGGTGTGGTGCACGGCGGCGCCATCGCCACGCTGCTCGACACGGTGGTGGTGCCCGCCGTCGGCCAGGCGTACGGTCCGGACGCCCGCTTCAGCACGGTCGACTTCCATCTCCAGTACCTCTCGGCGCTGGCCGTCGACGATGCAGTCGCCGAGGGATGGGTGGTGCGACGCGGTCGCACGCTCGTGTTCTGCGAGGCGGAGGCGGTCGCGGTCCGTACGGGTGCCGTGGTCGCACGTGCGCTGCTGACGTACCACGTGTCGACGGGCCGCCCGCCGCGCGAGCACGCCTGACCCCGTCGCCGCACGGCGCGGCTGTCCGGCCCGCGGCCGAGTGCTGCGAGTACCGTGGCAGCGATGTCTGCATCGAGTCGCACCCTGTCTGAGTCCGCCTCGAAGGCCCTGGTGCGCGCACACGGCGTGCCGCTGGCCGACGAGCGCGAGGTGCGTGACGCGGCCGCTGCAGTCGTTGCGGCAGACGACCTGGGGTATCCCGTCGTCGCCAAGCTGTGCGGTGACTCGATCGCCCACAAGACCGAGCGGGGGCTGGTGCGTCTCCGTCTCGGCGACGCGGCGGCGGTCCATGCGGCGGCGACGTCGTTGCTCGGCGCCGCCACCGCCGACGACGGCGAGGTGACGGTGCTCGTCGCCCCGATGGTGTCCGGCACGCGCGAACTCATCGCCGGCGTCGTGCGCGACCCGCAGTTCGGGCCGAACGTGATGCTCGGCCTCGGCGGGGTGCTCGCCGAGGCGATCGCCGACGTGCAGTTCCGTCCGGTACCGATCTCGGCAGCCGACGCCGACGACATGATCGAGTCGTTGCGGACGTCGGCGGTGCTCGGCCCGTTCCGCGGCGAAGATGCGGTCGACCGTTCGGCGCTGCGCGACGTCCTGCTCGGGCTGTCGTCGCTGGCACTCGCGCGTCCTGACGTCGTCAGCGTCGACGTCAACCCGCTCATCGTCCGCGCCGATGGCACGCCCGTTGCCGTCGATGCGCTGGTCGAGCTGGGAGCGCCGCTGGCCGGTACGGCGGTACCGCGGCCTCGGCCGTCGGACGCACAGTTCCGTGCACTCTTCGAGCCGCGGGGCGTGCTCGTCGCGGGTGCGAGCACCCATCCGGGGAAGTTCGGCTTCGTGAGCCTGCACAACGTGCTCGTGAACGGGTACGGGGGAGCGGTCTACGGCACCAACCTGCAAGGCGAGGAGGTGCTGGGCATCCGTACGGTCGCGGATGTCGAGTCGCTGCCGGACGGTGCGCTCGACCTCGTCGTCGTCTGCACGCCGGCGGGCGCCAATCCGGCGCTGCTGCGGGCGTGTGCAGCCAAGGGCGTGCGCGCCGCGTTCCTGACGAGCGCCGGGTACGGCGAGGCAGGTGACGAGGGGCGCGCGGCCGAGGCCGAACTGGTGGCACTGGCCGACGAGTTGGGCATCCTCCTGGCCGGTCCGAACGGTCAGGGCCTCGTCAGCACGCCTGCGAACCTGTGCGCGCAGATCGTGGCGCCGTACCCGCCGGCCGGACGCATCTCGGTGGCCAGCCAGAGTGGCAACTTCGTCAGCACGTTCCTCAACTATGCGCGCCAGACCGGTGTCGGAATCGCCCGTGCAGTGTCGGCGGGCAATGCGGCGGCCGTGACGCCTGCGGATTATCTCGACTGGTACGCCGACGACGACGCGACGGCGGTGTCGCTCGCCTATGTCGAGGGCATCGTCGACGGACGTGCACTGCTCGACCGCTTTGCGTCGGTCGCGTCGCGCAAACCGCTCGTCGTCGTCAAGGGCGGTGCGACCGAGGGCGGTGCCCGCGCAGCAGCGAGTCACACCGGCGCCCTCGCCGCCGACGACAAGGTGTTCGACGGCGCGTGCCGCCAGGCCGGTGTCACCCGCGCGTCGACGGTGGAGGAGGCGTTCGAGGCGGCTGCCACGTTCGCGACGCAGCCCCTGCCGGCGGGGCCCAACGTCGTCGTGCTCACCACGGCCGGCGGGTGGGGCGTCGTCACCAGTGACGCGATCCATCGCGACTCGCGCCTGCACCTGCTCGAGCTGCCCGATGACCTCCGCGCGCAGATCGACACCAAACTGCCGCCACGCTGGAGCCGCAACAATCCGGTCGACTGCGCGGGCGGCGAGACGCGCGACACGATCCCCGAGGTGCTCGAGCTCATCGCCGCACACCGTGACGTGCACGCGGTGGTGTATCTCGGTCTCGGCATCCAGAGCAATCAGGCGCGGATGATGCGCGAGGGCCGCTTCTATCCCGATCACGGGCTCGAGCGCATCGTCGCCTACCACGAGCGCCAGGACGAGCGATTCGCCGAGGCAGCACACGAGCTGTCGCTGCGATTCAGCAAGCCCATCCTCGTCGCCACCGAGCTGGCCGTGGCCGACCCCGACAACGCCGGGCCGCGGGCGGTGCGCGCGACCGGGCGGTACTGCTATCCGAGCGGCAACCGGGCCGTCACTGCGCTGGGGCACCTGGCTGCGTACGCCGACTTCCGCTCGCGCCGGGTGGGTGATCGCTGAGTGGCACGGCGTCGCAATCCGGTCCCGACGCTGCTGGTGCTGGTCGCGGTGCCCGCCCTGCTGCTGGGTGCGTGCTGGCGCTACGCGTCCGCTCGGGTGCCGGCTCCGTCGACGGCGGCCGAGGACGTGACCGGCGCGGCGCCGCCACCTGCAGCGTTGGTCACGCCCCTGTTGTCGGTGCGTCGGGCCCCGGCGGTGCTCGCCCGTGACGTCAACCTCGCGGCCTTCACCGCCGAGGTGACGGCATTCCTCGACCGGATCGGGGACGCGTCGTGCGCGGCCTTCAGCATCGACGGCGTTCCGGTGGCGGCGAAGAACGAGACTCAGCAGGTTCGCCCGGCGAGCAACGTCAAGCTCATCACCGCATCGGTCGCCGCCGAGGTGCTCGGCCTCGACTACACCTTCACCACCGAGGTGCGCGGCGCGCTCTCCGGTGGTGTCGTGACCGGCAACCTCTATCTCGTCGGCGGCGGTGACCCGGTCCTCAACAACTCGTGGTGGAACGGGCCGAATGCCAAGTTCCCGCCGTTCAACTCGACCTCGGTCGAGGAGTTCGTCGACCGCATCGTCGCTGCGGGCGTCACGCGGATCGACGGGTCGGTCGTCGGTGACGCCAGCCGCTATGACGAGGAGTGGTATGCGCCGTCGTGGTTCGACGACGTCAAGTTCGTCGAGGGTGGCCCGGTCTCCGCGCTCCTCATCGACGACTCGCGCGAAACGCCCACCAAGGCGGCGAACGATCCGGTCGTCGGTGCAGCAGCCGTCATCACCAACGAACTGCGCGACCGGGGTGTCGCAGTGTCCGGCGAACCCAGCCGCGGCCTGATGCCCGGCGCGACCCCGGTGATCGCGTCGATCACGTCACAGCCGCTTCCAGCAATCCTCGCCGAGATGCTCACGACGAGCGACAACACGTCGGCGGAGATGTTGCTCAAGGAGATCGGTCACGTCCGAAGTTCGGCAGGAACGCGGGAGGGCGGTCTCGCGGTGGTGATGCAGACCCTGCAGTCGTGGGGCGTGCCGATGGACGGCATCGAGCTCGTCGACGGCTCGGGCCTCAGCGATGACAACCGTGTCACGTGCGCTGCGCTGCTGGCTGTCCTGCAGCACCAGTCGTTCGACGACGTCGTGGGGTCCGGTCTGCCGGTCGCGGCGCAGCCCGGCGGCACCCTGGCCGATGCCTTCGACGGCACCCCCATGGCCGGCGTGCTGCGCGCCAAGACGGGGACGCTCTACAACTATGCCGATGGGGTCGGTGGTCGTCCGGCCGTGAAGGCCCTCAGTGGTTTCGTGCCGGTCGAGGGCGGGGGAGCGATCGAGTTCTCGCTGCTGCTGAACGGTCCGCAGATCGCCGAGCAGGTCGAGTACCGCCCGATCTGGGATGCCCTTGCCGTATTGCTGGCCGCGTACCCGAGCGGGCCGTCGGCCGCTGATCTCGGACCGGTCGGGGTGTCGTGAGCCGATCGTGACGCGGCGGGCGCAGCGGCGTGCCCACGTTCCGTAGGGTTCGCCGCCGGATGGTGGTACACATAGGGCATGGCAGGCGAGCGACGTGCACCTGACGGTCCGGTGGCCGACACCATCGACATGGTCAGGGACTACGTCCGCCAGGAGACCCTCGGGCCGCTGCGCGGTGCAGGCCGGTGGATCGGATTCGGCCTCCTCGGCTCGGTGCTCGTGGGCACCGGGTGCATCTTTCTCGTCCTCGGCGCGCTGCGTCTGGTGCAGACCGAGTTCGGTGATGCCTTCGCCGGACGCTGGATGTCGCTCGTTCCCTACGCCATCGCGCTCGTCGTGAGCCTTGTCGTGGCCGGCCTCGCGCTCTCACGAGTGAACACGACCCCCCTGCAGCGCGACGCTGCCGCCCGGAAGGAGTCCCGCTGACATGGCACAGGCGCGCATCTCCCGTGCTGACCTCGAGGCGAAGTTCCGCGAGGTACAGGACGACCTGCAGGGCCGTCTCGACGATCGGCGGCAGAGCATCGTCGCGGTGGCGTCAGCAGTCGGCATCGTCGTGCTCGTCGTTGCGTACCTGTTCGGGCGTCGCGCCGGCCGACGCAAGACGACGTTCGTCGAGATCCGTCGGTCCTGACCGATGGCCCGCCGTCCTGCGCCGACGTGGCGCACGCCCATGGCGCTGCTGCGCGTGCGGTCGGTGCGCCGCGGCCTCCTCGGTGGCAGTCCACTGTGGACCGCCGTTGCGGTCGCGGTCTGGATCCCGCGCCTGTTGCGTCGACTTGCGTCGGGCGGCACCGACCACCTCACGACCGAGTCGTTGCGGCCCGGCGAGTCAGTGACGGTCGCCACTCGTCGACCGGGGCGTGCCGGTCGGGTCCCGACGCGCAGGACCCCGTGAGGCCGTCGTGAGGGTGCTGCTGCGCAACCCGCGTCGCGAGGTGCTCGTCGAGGGTCGCCGAACCGTGAACGCGCTCCTCGCCGAGCTCGCCCTGCCGCGCGAGGCGCATCTGGTCATCCGTAACGGCACCCTCGTGCCGGGTGATGCCGACCTCGGTCCTGACGACGAGGTCGAGATCCGACCGGTCATCTCCGGGGGCTGCTGAGTGGTCGCAGCCGGTTCGAAGTGCCGCACGTGCAGGGGCCCCGCGATCATCGACCTGCCGCGCCACAACGCCAACTTCTGTGCCGAGCACTTCCTCGAGCTGTGTCGTCGCCAGGTGCGCAAGGCGATCGACTCGTTCGGCATGTTCGGTCCCGACGACCGGATCCTCGTGGCCGTCTCGGGCGGCAAGGACAGCCTTGCGGTGTGGGACCTGCTCGTCGACCTCGGGTACCGGGCCGATGGCCTGTACATCGGCCTCGGCATCGGCGAGTACAGCGAGACCTCGGCCGAGTATGCGCGAGCGTTCGCGCGCGACCGCGGTCTGCACCTGCGCGAGATCTCGCTGCGCGCCGACCACGGTTTCGACATCCCGACGGCTGCTCGGGCGACCAGGCGTGTGCCGTGCAGCGCGTGCGGCACGAGCAAGCGACACCTCTTCGACAGCGCGGCGGTCGAGGGTGGGTACACGGTGGTGGTGACCGGACACAACCTCGACGATGAGGCGGCAGTGCTGTTCGGCAACTCGCTGCGCTGGGACGTCGACTACCTCGCGCGCCAGTACCCGGTACTCGAGGCGCGTCACGGCTTCCCGAAGAAGGTCAAGCCACTCGTGCGGCTCACCGAGCGCGAGACCGCGGCGTGGTGCATCGTGCGCGGTATCGACTACCTCGTCGACGAGTGCCCGATGGCGCTGGGCAACAAGCATCTTGCGTACAAGGCGGCGCTCAACCAGATCGAGGCCGAGTCGCCCGGCAGCAAGGCGTCGTTCTTCCTCAACTTCCTCGACAACGTGGCACCGATCCTCCGTCGCGCCGTCGCCGAGGACGAGGTCGTGCTGTCGGCATGCGCGTCGTGCGGGTCGCCGACCACCGGTGACATCTGCGCCTTCTGCCGCATCGCCGACAAGTCGTCGGTGCACGAGCCCGTTCCCGTCGAGGTGCTCCTCGGCCGTCGCGGTCGCCACACAGATCGTCGCCCGTCCGGGGCGGAGGGGGAGAGAGCCCGATGAACCGTCCGTTCGCCGTCGGCGACAAGGTGCTGTTGCTGGACAACAAGCTTCGTCGTTACCTCATCACACTGGCGGAGGGCGCCGAGTTCCACAGCCACGCAGGGTTCATCCCGCACGCGGAGATCGTCGGCAGCCGAGAGGGCGTGGTGCTGAAGAGCACGCGTGGCGCGGCGTACACCGCACTGCGGCCGACACTCGAGGACTTCGTGCTCGAGATGCCGCGCGGCGCACAGGTGATCTACCCCAAGGACCTCGCGCCGATCTGCATGCTGGCCGACATCGGTCCCGGTGTGAGGGTGCTCGAGAGCGGCGTCGGATCCGGCGCGTTGAGCATGACGATGCTGCGCTGGGGTGCCGAGATCGTGGGGTACGAGATCCGCGAGGACTTCATGAACCGGGCCCGTGCCAACGTGCGTGCATTCCTCGGTGAGGACGTGCTCGACCGGTACCACCTCCACCTGCGCGACTGCTACGAGGGGATCGACGAGCGCGACATCGACCGGGTGGTGCTCGACCTGCCCGAGCCGTGGCGGGTGGTGCCGCACGCAACCGAGGCGCTGAGGCCCGGTGGCATCCTCGTGGCGTACACGCCGTCGATCCTGCAGGCATCACAGACCCGCGACGCGATGGCGAACCGTCGCTGGCACGGGACCCGCACCATCGAGGTGCTGCACCGTGGGTGGCACATCGAGGGCCAGGCGGTACGGCCCGACCACCGGATGGTCGCTCACACCGGGTTCCTCACGACCGGGCGGTTCCTCGGCTGAGTGCCCGCCGGCCCGGGCGGCGTCCTGGCCTCGCGCCGGGTGCCGAAAAATGACGAAGGCGGCCCGCAGGCCGCCTTCGTACGAGATCGGAACCGGTCAGGCTTCGATGAAGATGCACTCGCCGGGGCACTCCTCGGCGCTCTCGATGACCGCGTCGATGCGGTTGTCGGGGATGTTCGCCATGCCATCGGCACCCTGCGGGAGGCCCTTGGCAGTGGCGTAGACCTTGTCGCCCTCCTTCACGTAGGCAAGACCATCGTCGAGCAACGTGAAGACATCGGGCGCGATCTCCTCGCAGAGGCCGTCACCGGTGCAGAGGTCCTGATCGATCCAGACCTTCATGTTCGTTCATCTCCTCAAGAGTCAATCGGGGCCCGTCGGAGCGGGACGGAGCGAGCATACATGGCAGGTCCGTCGGCACGCAGTCCTGCGGCGGTGTTAGGTTCCGCCGCATGGCTGATGAGCCCGACGAGATCGCCGTCCCTGCCGCGGATGGACCCGTCGACGTGTCGGCGCGCGTGGCGGTCCTCGAGGCCGAGGTCGAGACGCTCCGGACCGCACTCGGCGACGCTCCGCGGCGCCAGCGGGCGCTCGAGGAGCGACTGCTCGAGGCCAAGGGGCAGCTCGCACAGGCCGTGTCGCAGAACGAGCGGCTCAGTTACACGCTGCGCGAGGCACGCGACCACATTGCGACACTGCGTGACGAGGTCGACAAGCTCACGCAACCGCCTGCGGCGTACGGGGTCGTGGTCGGCAAGAACGACGACGGCACCGTCGACGTGCTCACCAGCGGTCGCAAGATGAAGGTCAGCCTCCACCCGGACATCGAGCACGACGTGCTCGAGCGTGGTGCCGAGGTCGTGCTGAACGAGAGCTTCAACGTCGTCCTCGCACGGCGCCCAGAGACGACCGGAGAGGTCGTGTCGATCAAGGAGGTGCTCGAGGACGGGGTTCGTGCGGTCGTGATCGGCCGGGCTGACGAGGAGCGGGTGTGCGAGCTCGCCGACGCGCTCCGTGGCGTGCATCTACGCAGTGGTGACTCGGTGCGCCTCGACGTCCGCTCGAACCTCCTGCTCGAGAAGTTGCCTCGTCCCGAGGTCGAGGACCTGTTGCTCGAGGAGGTGCCCGACATCTCGTACGCCGACATCGGCGGTCTCGACGACCAGATCGAGCAGATCGCCGATGCCGTCGAGCTGCCGTTCCTGCATGCCGAACTGTTCGCCGAGCACCGATTGCCGGCGCCGAAGGGCATCTTGCTGTACGGCCCGCCCGGGTGCGGCAAGACGCTCATCGCCAAGGCGGTCGCGAACTCGCTCGCCCGAAAGGTCGCAGAGTCGACGGGGGGCGAGAAGGGCCGCAGCTACTTCATCAACATCAAGGGGCCCGAGCTGCTCAACAAGTACGTCGGCGAGACCGAGCGACAGATCCGGCTCGTCTTCCAGCGTGCGCGCGAGAAGAGCGAGGAGGGATGGCCGGTCATCGTCTTCTTCGACGAGATGGACTCGATGTTCCGTACCCGCGGCAGCGGGATCTCGAGCGACATGGAGAGCACCATCGTGCCGCAGTTGCTGGCCGAGATCGACGGTGTCGAGGGACTGCGCAACGTGATCGTCATCGGCGCCACGAACCGAGAGGACCTCATCGACCCGGCGATCCTCCGCCCGGGCCGTCTCGACGTGAAGATCAAGATCGAGCGCCCCGATGCGTCGGCGGCGCGACAGATCTTCGCGCGCTATCTCACCGACGACATCCCGATCGCAGCAGGCTGCAGCGTGGCCTCGATGCTCGACGCGACCGTTGCCGAGATGTACCGGGTCGACGTCGACAACGAGTTCCTCGAGGTCACCTACCAGAACGGTGACAAGGAGGTGCTCTACTTCAAGGACTTCTCGTCGGGCGCGATGATCGAGAACATCGTGCGTCGCGCCAAGAAACTGGCCATCAAGCGCGTGGTCGCCGGCGGGGCACGGGGCATCTGCCTGCAGGACCTGCTCGACTCGATCCGCCAGGAGTACAAGGAGCACGAGGATCTTCCCAACACCACCAACCCGGATGACTGGGCGAAGATCAGCGGCAAGAAGGGCGAGCGAATCGTGTTCATCCGCACGCTGGTGAAGGGGCGGGACGCCTCCGCCGAGGGCGGCCGTGCCATCGAGCGCGTCGCGACCGGCCAGTACCTCTGACCGACGAGCAGCGCGATGTCCATCCCCAAGGTGTGCGGTATCGAGACCGAGTACGGCATCCTCGTCCGCGGCGCCGACAGCAATCCCGTGACGGCCTCGTCGCTGCTCATCAACGCCTACCTCGGCACCGTGACGCGTCGTGTGGGCTGGGACTTCGAGGACGAGCACCCCGGCACCGACGCGCGAGGGTTCCGGGTCGACGACCTGCTCGCGCCCGAGGTGGAGACCGGTCTCGTGAACGCCGTGCTCACCAACGGTGCGCGGTACTACGTCGACCACGCACACCCCGAGATCAGCACGCCCGAGTGTCGCGACGCACTCGAGGTGCTGGTGTTCGACCGCGCCGCCGAGGAGATCATCAGGGCGAGCATGACGGCGGCCGGTGCACTGCTGCCCGACGGGGCGGAGATCCTGTGCCACAAGAACAACTCCGACGGCAAGGGCAACAGCTACGGCTGTCACGAGAACTACCTGGTGGCGCGTGACGTGCCGTTCGCGCGCATCGTTCACCAGATCACCCCGCACTTCGTCACGCGTCAGATCGCAGTGGGTGCGGGCAAGGTGGGCTGCGAGCTGCCCGGGACCGCGAGTGACGACGTCCCGTTCCAGCTCAGCCAGCGTGCCGACTTCTTCGAGGAGGAGGTGGGGCTCGAGACGACGCTGAAGCGGCCGATCGTCAACACGCGTGACGAGCCCCACTGCGACCCCGCCAAGTACCGGCGTCTGCACGTGATCGTCGGTGATGCGAACATGAGCGAGGCGGCGACGCTCGTCAAGGTCGGTGCGACCGCGCTCGTGCTCGCGATGATCGAGGACGACCTGCTCGGTGACGACATGCAGGTGGTCGGACCCGTGGGTGCGATCCGCCGAGTGAGCCACGACCCGGGGCTCCAGCAGACGTTGCTGCTGCGCAGTGGACGCCGGGTGACGGCGCTCGAGGTGCAGTGGTGGTTGTTCGAGCGAGCGACGCAGTACGCCGCCAGCCGGGGTCTCGGCGCGGTGGGCGAGACGGCGGGCGCGCTCGTGCTCGACCTGTGGGAGCAGATGCTCTCCGGTCTCGAGCGCAACCCCGACTCGGTGGCACACCTCGTCGACTGGGTCGCGAAGCGGCGGCTGGTGCGTGGCTACGCCGACCGGCACGGGGTCCGGGCGGGCGACATGCGGCTGAAGGCACTCGACCTGCAGTACCACGACATGCGGCCCGAACGCTGTCTGGCGACCCGTGCTGGGCTGGCCCCCGTGGTCGACGTCGAGTCGGTACGCCGAGCCGTCACCGAGCCCCCCTCCACCACCCGGGCGTATTTCCGCGGCCGATGTCTCGCCAAGTGGCCGGAGGCGGTCGTTGCCGCCAACTGGGACAGCATCGTGTTCGACGTGGGCACCGATCCGCTGCGCCGGGTGCCGATGATGGAACCGTTACGCGGGACTGCCGAATCGGTGGCTAGGTTGATCGACGAGAGTGCGTCACCCGCCGAGTTGCTCACCCGGCTCGGCGCCTGACCCACCTCGTCACCACGTCGCACCCGACGCGCACCTCCGGAGGGAACTCACCACATGGCCGAGCGAACCCAGAAGCAGAAGCCGACCGCGGGCCGCACCGACGAGACCGCGCACGAGGAGCCCCCGGTCGCGGCGAGCGGTGACAAGCTGAAGGCCGAACTCGACGACCTGCTCGACGAGATCGACGAGGTGCTCGAGACCAATGCCGAGGACTTCGTGAAGTCGTACGTGCAAAAGGGTGGTGAGTGACCCGATGACGTCCTCGCTGCCCCGGTTCGAGCTCGGTGCCGACCCCGGGCCGAACTTCCCCGAGCTCCTCCGCCGGGTCGGGCTTCCCCCGTTCCCCGACGCGGGTGCCGACGCAACGCTCGGTCGTCTCGACGTGCCGCACGCGACCACCTGCGTCGCGCTCCGGTACGCCGACGGTGTGGTGATGGCGGGGGACCGCCGGGCCACGAGCGGCAACCTCATCAGCCACCGCTCGATGGAGAAGGTCGTGCAGGCCGATCAGCACAGCGGTGTGGCCATCGCCGGTGCCGCCGGACCGGCTGTCGAGATGATCCGGCTGTTCCAACTGCAGCTCGAGCACTACGAGAAGGTCGAGGGCAGTGCGCTGAGCCTCGAGGGCAAGGCCAATCAGTTGTCGATGATGGTGCGCAGCAACCTGCCCGCCGCGATGCAGGGAATGGCGGTCGTCCCGCTCTTCGCCGGCTACGACCTGCGTCGCAGGGTGGGGCGCCTGTGGGACTACGACGTCACGGGCGGGCGATACGAGGAGCTCGACTTCGTCGCGACCGGGTCCGGGCAGCTGCACGCCGGCACCGTGGTGAAGGTGGGGTGGCGCCCGTCGATGAACCGCGACGACGCGGTCACTCTGGCCTGCCGCAGTCTCTGGGAGGCCGCCGACGCCGACAGCGCGACGGGTGGCCCCGATGTGCTGCGCCGCATCTACCCCGTGGTCGCCACCATCACGGCCGACGGCTGGCAGCGTGCCGCCGACGACGAACTCGCCACGGTCTTCGAGCGCATCGCCGCGGAGGTGCAGTCACGATGAGCATGCCGTTCTACGTTGCTCCCGAACAGATGATGAAGGAAAAGGCGGACTTTGCACGCAAAGGAATCGCCC
>JBMSSR010000001.1:0-32386 GCA_049424465.1 Ilumatobacteraceae bacterium | reverse complement strand
CCGGGCCCGAGGGCCCGGCTCCGAGGCTGTTCAGCTGCGCTGTGAATCAGGGCAGCGTGCAGTCGTTGGTACCCGCTGCGTCGACGGCGATCGAGCCGTCGCCGGCCGCTGCCACGTCGTAGTTGGTCGACTCGGAGGTCAGGAAGCCACCGGTGACGAGGTCGGCGTCCGACGTCGGGAAGGCGCCGTTCTGGGCATAGAACGCCTGGATGGCCGTCTCGTACGTCTTGTAGTCGGCGTCGCACGTGGCTTCCTTGCCACGGGTGGTGATGCCCTGCACCGCGAACACCGTGACGGTGGCCAGGATGCCGAGGATCACGATGACGATGAGGAGTTCGACGAGGGTGAATCCCTTGTCATTCTTGGAGTTGGTCTGGGCGTTCATGCGTTCCTCCCGCTGATGTTGTGCCCGATAGTGATGAACGCCGAGGTTTCCGAGCAGGTCACGACGGTCGCACACAGATTGTCGTCACCCGTCAGGCTCTCCTTGAGGATCTTTTCATCAGTTTCAGATCAAGTCGCTCGACCACGGGCGGGAGCGGTGGCGGTGAGCCGCCGAACGCTGCGACCCCGGGTCGCTAGCCTCCGGCCCATGCGAGTCGCCGGCACGATCCGCCTGCAGCCCGGCCGCGAGCGGTCGCTGCAGCGACGTCACCCCTGGGTCTTCAGCGGTGCGGTGGCCTCGGTCGACGGGTCGCCGTCCCCCGGTACCACGGTGCTCGTCACGGCCGCCGACGGCACCCCACTCGGGACCGCTGCCTACAGCCCGGCGTCGCAGATCCGCGCCCGGATGTGGTCCTTCGACCCCGATCAGGTGGTCGACGCAGCGTTCGTGGCCGACCGCATCGCCGCCGCGGCCGGTCGGCGCGAGGCGCTGCTGCGTCGCGAGCGCACCGATTCGGCACGCCTCGTCTTCAGCGAGGCCGACGGTGTGCCGGGACTGGTCGCCGATCGCTACGACGACACCGTCGTGTTCCAGCTGACCACCGCGGGTGCCGACCACTGGCGTGACGTCATCATCGACGCGCTCGCAGCACTGCCGGGGGTGCGCACGGTGCACGAGCGCAGCGACGCCGACGTCCGCGAGCGCGAGTCGCTGCCCCCACGGGTGGGCACCGTGCACGGCCCCGCGCCATCGCCCGACCTCGCTGCACACGAGGCAGGCTTCCGGTTCGCGGTCGACCCCACCGCGGGCCACAAGACCGGCTTCTACCTCGACCAGCGCACCGCGCGGCGTGCCGTCGAGCAGTGGGCCGACGAGCGACGGGTGCTCAACGTGTTCTGCTACACCGGCGCGTTCAGCGTCATCGCCGCGGCGAGAGGCGCCCAGAGCGTGTTGTCCATCGACTCGTCCGGTCCTGCGCTCGAGTCAGCACGCCGCAGCGGCGCACTCAACTCGGTCGACGTCGGTGACCTGATGGAGGCCGACGCCTTCACCGCGCTCCGCGGGCTGCGCGACCGGGCACGGCAGTTCGACCTCGTGCTGCTCGACCCGCCCAAGCTCGCCGCCAACGACCGACAGGTCGACAAGGCGAGCCGCGCCTACAAGGACCTCAACCTGCTGGCGCTCAAGCTGCTCGCGCCGGGTGGCGTGTTGATGACGTGGTCGTGCAGCGGCGCGGTCACCGCCGACCTGTTCCAGAAGATCGTCGCCGGCGCAGCAGTCGACGCCGGACGGACCGCACGCATCGTCGACCACCTCCACCAGCCGGGTGATCACCCGGTGCCCCTCGCCTTCCCCGAGGCCGAGTACCTGAAGGGGCTCGTCGTCGAGGTCGAGTGAGCCAGGTCGAGTGAGGGCGTCGCGTGTGCGACGACCCCGTCAGTGACCCGAGCCCGGGTTCTCCTGCACCAGTTCGATCAGCGTGCCGAAACTGCCCTTGGGATGGATGAAGGCGACGGTGGTGCCGCGACTGCCCGGGCGAGGAGCCTTGTCGATCGGCGTCGCGCCGGCGGCCACCATCGCGTCGAGCGCTGCCTGGCAGTCATCGACGCGGTAGCCGACGTGGTGCAGTCCCTCGCCGCGCTTCTCGATCGACTTCGCGATGGGGCTGTCGGGGCGCGTCGCCGCCGTCAGCTGGATGTAGCTGTCGGCGACCTTCACGAGGGCCTCCTCGACACCGTCGCTCTCGACGATCTCGCGGTGGTGCACCTCGGCACCGAACGCCTCGCGGTAGTACGCAATCGCGGCCTCGAGGTCCTTGACGGCAATGGCCACGTGGTCGATCTCGGTCAGCAGCATGCCGCCAGTGAACCAGATCGGTCAGCGAGCCGCCCACTCCGCGGCGGCAGCGATCGACGACGCGGCGCGGACCGCCCTCGTCAGGGGGACGGCCGAGCCGAGGTCAGGCGCGCCGGAAGCGGTGCAGGTGGTCGCCCACCTTCGCCCGCAGTTCGGGATCGGTGACCCCGAGGCCCTCGGTCGGGGCCAGTGCCAGCACGCCGATCTTGCCCTCGTGCATGTTGTGGTGCACCTGGTACGCGGCCTCGCCCGTCTGGTCGAGCGGGAACACCTGGCTGAGCACCGGGTGGATCATGCCCTTGCCGATCAGGCGGTTGGCCTCGTACGCCTCCTTGTAGTTGGCGAAGTGCGAGCCGACCAACCGCTTGAGCCGCATCCAGAAGTGCCGGTTGTCGAACTCGAGCATGAAGCCGCTCGTCGCCGCACAGGTCACCACGGTGCCGGCGCGCTTGACCACGTACATCGACGCCGCGAACGTCGATCGACCGGGATGTTCGAACACGATGTCGGGGTCCTCGCCGCACAGGTCGCGGATGTCGCTGCCCAGCCGCCGCCACTCGCTCTCGTCGTGTGTGTGCTCGTCCTTCCAGAACCGGTAGCCGGCGGCCGAACGGTCGATGATGTGCTCGACGCCCATCTCGCGCAGGATCGCTGCCTTGTCGGGAGAGCTGACGACGCACACGGGGATGCCGCCGCCGTTGAGCACGTACTGCGTCGCATAGGCACCAATGCCGCCGGTGGCACCCCAGATGAGCACGACGTCGCCCTGCTTCATGCGCGCACCATTGGCGCTGACGAGCATGCGGTAGCTCGTGCTGTTGCAGAGCGCATTGACCGCGGATTCCTCCCACGTCAGGTGGGCGGGCTTGGGCATCAGCTGGTTGGCCTTGACGACCGCGAGGTCGGCGAGACCACCGAAGTTGGTCTCGTAGCCCCAGATGCGCTGGTTGTTCGCCAGCATCGAGTCGTCGTGCGCCGACGGGTCCTGGTCGTCGACGTGGTTGCAGTGCACGGTGACACGGTCGCCCGGCTTCCAGTTGCGCACCGCTGCGCCGACCCGCAGCACCACGCCGGCGGCATCACTGCCCACCACCTGGTAGTCGCGGTCGTGACGTGCCGCCCACGTGCTCTCGCGGGCGAGCCGTGCCATCGGCCCGAACGTGCTGATGGGCTCGAAGATGCTCGACCACACGGTGTTGAAGTTGATGCTGCTCGCCATCACTGCGACGTAGGCCTCGTCGGGCGCCAGTTCGGGGGTCGGCACCTCACCGATGTGCAGGCTGCGGCGCGGGTCCTTGTCCCTCGAGGCGACGCCCTTCCACATGTCCTGGTCGGCCTTGCGCACGTGGGCCGCCCGATAGGACTCGGGCACCGGAAGTCGTGCGAAGTCGTCGGCCGATGCGCCCGCTTCGATGGCCTCGAGGATCTGCTGCATCCGTGTGACGCTAGTAGTGGCCTCTCGCACAGGGCGAACCCTCCTCGACGAGGTTCGTGTGCCAGAGTTGCCAAATGGCTCCGCTCCGATCGCTGCTCCCCACTCGTCGCCGGCCGCTGCTCGGCGCCCTCCTGATCGCCGCCACCGGCCTCGTCGCGACGGCGTGCGGCGATGCGACACCCGGGACTGCGGCAGGCTCGGCCTCGACTGCGCCCACCGCCTCGCTGCCGGCCGGGTGTGCCGCCGCCGACGGCAGCAGCGCCGCGCAGCAGACGTTCACCGAGTACCCGCCGATGTGTCTCGAGGACGGTTCCACGTACGTCGCGGTCATCGTGACCAACCACGGCACCCTTCACGTGCGCCTGCGACCCGAGATCGCGCCGCTCACGGTCAACAGCTTCGTCAACCTCGCCCGCTACCACTACTTCGACACGACGACCTGCCACCGGGCCATCCAGTACTTCGTCGTGCAGTGCGGTGACCCCACTGCGACCGGCACGGGTGGTCCGGGCTACGAGTTCGCCGACGAACTCGACAAGTTCGACGGCTACCGCATCGGGTCGGTGGCGATGGCCAACGCCGGCCCCGGCACGAACGGCAGCCAGTTCTTCATCATCACCGGCGACAACGGTGCCGCCCTGCCCGCGGCCTACACGCTGTTCGGCCAGGTCGACGACGACGACCTGGGCATCGTGGCGGCACTCGACGCGCTGGCCAACCCCAACGACGGCCCGCCGCTCGAGCCGATCGACATCACCTCGATCACCATCGAGCAGTCCTAGGCACTGCGTCGGTGCTGCGCGGACGGCGCTGCGACTGCGCCGCTGCGACTGCGTCAGACCCGCGGATCGTCGTCGGGCAACAGCGCGTTCGGTTCGCGCGACTCGCGCCACGCCAACACCGCCAGCGCACCCACCACGACGCCCATCGACAGCATCTGCAGCAGCGAGACCTGCTGGCCGAGCAGCAGCCACGCCGACACGCTGGCGAGGACCGGCTCGCCCTGGATGAGCACCGACGAGACACTGGCGTCGACGCGTGGTTGTGCCCACGCGAACAGGCTGTGGCCGAGCAGGCCGGGCACCAGCGCCAGCAGCGAGACCCAGACCCACCGCGTGCCGGTCATCATGCCGATGTCGGCGTGCACGAACGGGACGATGACCGACACCGTGATGCTGCCGATGACCGTCGAGCACATCATCAGTCGCGTGGTCTCGACCGACCGGCGCACGACCTTGCTGGCCAGCAGGTAGGTCGTCCATGCGACCAGTGAGATCACTGCCCACACGTACCCGAGGGCGGCATCGCCCGGCGACGAGCTGCTCGGCGCGCTGAGTACCGCACCCACCACACCGGCCACGGCGACGACCGCGCAGATCACCTTGGTGGCATTCAGCCGCTCGCCCATGAAGATGACCGCGATCGGCAGAGCCACCACCGACGTGAGCGAGCCGATGATGAGCGCCACCGAGATCGAGATGTATTCGATCGTGATGAAGAACGCACAGATGTTGAGGCCGAACAGCACACCCATCGGGATCGAGTGGCGGAAGTCGGCCCACGACGGCCACCGGCGGGTGACCACCGTGAGCAGCGAGATCATCGCGGCGGCGATCCACATGCGCCAGAACGAGAGCACGACGCCCGGAAGGTGCGCCCGCGCGCCGAACGAGCTGCCGATGCCCCAGAACACCGTCGAGCCGAGCACCGCCATGATGCCGATCGAGCTCGACGAGGCGCGCCCGAAGACGCCTGTCGCCGAGCGAGTCGTCGAGTCGGTCGTGCTCATCGCCGCATCGAGGCCCACGGTACTCACTCGGCCACGACGGGACCGAGGCAGCCCACGCAACTAGCCTCGGCACATGCGCCGACGACCGCTCGCCCAGCGTGTGGCTGGGGTCGCGCTCGCGGCGCTGGTGCTCAGCGCGTGCGACCCGAACCGGTTCGTCACGGGGTGGATCCCGTCGTGGGGTATCACCAACGGCAGGGCGGTGATCGACGACGACGGTGCCGCCAGTCTGTTCGCCGAGGTGTCGCTGATGCTCTACGGCACCGACGACGACACGACCGTCGACCCGTCGACCTCGCAGACCAACATCGATGCCGCAGTGGCCAGCGTCCGGGCTCAGGGGCTGCCGGTCGTACCGTCGATCTTCGACGGACAGGCCGCCGGCGTGATGCGCGGCATCCTCGACGACCCGTACCGGCGCGCCCAGCACGAGCAGAACATCGTCAACCTGGTGATGTCGCAGGGCTACGACGGCATCGACCTCGACTACGAGGTGTTCGCCTTCGGCGACGGCCGGGCCGCGTGGGACTCGATCCGACCCGACTGGATCTCGTTCGTCTCCGAGCTGGGCTCGCTGCTGCATGCACGCGGCAAGCTGCTGTCGGTGACCGTGCCACCGGTGTGGACGACCAGTACGACGACGTCCGGCTACACGGTCTACGCCCAGCAGGAGATCGCCCCGCACATCGACCGGCTCCGCGTCATGGTCTACGACTGGAGCACCTCGGCGCCCGGCCCGATCGCTCCCGGTTGGTGGGTCGACTCGGTCATCGCGTGGAGCTCGGCCCGCGTCCCGGTCTCGAAGCTGCAGCTCGGTGTGCCCGCCTACGGGCGGCACTGGGCGACCAAGAAGTACGCCGACCAGACGTGCCCGACCGGCGCCACGTACCGCGACAGCATCACGATGCGCGAGACCGCGCCACTCGCCGCGTCGGTCAGCCTCGAGCCCGTGCGCGACGTGTCCGGCGAGCTCACCTTCGCGTGGACCGAGGTGGTGAGCGGCACGGTCGCGGTCGCCGCGCCGAACGTCGCGACCGCAGTCATCATCGACCGCATCGGCGAACCGGTCACCATGACGGGGCTGCAGCCCGCCGTACGCCTCGACCCTCCCGATCCACCCGCGTCGTGCACGGTGCAGCACACGGTGTTCGTGCCCGATGCGCTCACCATTCGCGAACGGGCCGAGGGAGCGCTCGCAGCCGGGTGGAGCGGCATCGCCGTCTGGGCGATCGGCTACGAGACCGCCGACGTGTACGAGTTGCTGGGCGGTGTCGATGCGCAGCGGCCCAACGGCGTCCCCACCGGGTCGATCACCTCACTGACCGTCGCCACCGGCGCAGCCCCCGCGTCGGCAACGTTCAGCGGCACCGCCTACGACCCCGAGTTCGACCTCCCCGTACCGGTGCGCCTCACCGTCACACGCAGCGGTGCCACCACACCGGCGCTCGTCCGCACCGTGCTCGCCCGGCGGTCGGTCTCGACGGTGCCCGCTGGCATTGGGCCGTTCCACGGGTGGTCGACCACGTTCTCGCTGACCGAGGGCACCTGGAACGTGTGTGCGTCACTGGTGCAGTGGGGCGGCTCGACCGGTCCCGGTCTCGGCTGCCGCACCGCCACGGTGCCGGTGCCCTGACGCGTCGCTACGGCGCAGCCGCCCGCGAGGCGCGCTCGAGCCGGTAGTCGGGAACCAGCAGGACCGACGCCGCGACGATGAGCAACGACGAGATCACCGCGATCCACACCAGTGAGACGTGGCCCACGATCGCGAACGCCAGCAACGGCGCGAAGAACACCCTGACACCGGTGAAGAACGTGTGCAGGCCCATGTAGTCGGCCGTGCGATCGGGCGGTGCGAACTTGACGACCCAGAGTGTCCACATGATGTCGCCACCGGCACTCGCCACGCCGAACAACACTGCGCCGACGGTGAGCCCGATGTCGTTGGTGCCGGTGAAGAACGCGCCGATGTAGAGCGCGAAGAGCACATTGACGAGGATGCGACCGGCGAAGAAGTTGATGCGGTCGAAGAGCTGGCCGAACACCGGCATGGTGAGCAACCGGACGGCCGCCGGCACCACGGCGGTCAGCACGAGGATCTTGGCCGGGCTGGCATCGATGCCGTAGCGCGGCTGGGCGAGGTACTCGACGCGGAGCGGCAACAGCATGAGGTTGCCGAAGCCCATCAACATCCACGCGCTGATCGTGAGCCGCAACCGGCGGTCCTCGGCCATCAGGTGGAAGTGGGGCCGGCCCGAGGTGCGCCCGCCGGCGACGAGCGGGATCGGCTCGCTGGGCATGCGCAGCTCGACAGCGGCCATGACGAGTGCCAGCACTCCCGCCGCGACGACGACCACCCACCACAGGTCGATGCGATCGGTGAGGAACTCGCCGACCGCGATGCCGAACACACCGGAGAACAACACCTTCGTCGACATTCCCCAGCCGACGCGGCGACCGACCTCGGCGGGCGGGAACACCTGCGAGTACGTGGTGGTGATGAGCGGGAAGACGAGATTGAGCGCCACGGTCGCGGCGATCGTGCCGAGGACGAATGCAGTGATGGTGCCGGTGGCCGCCACGAACAGGCCGAGACCGATCACCACCGACACCAGCGCGGTGGGCAGCATCGCCGGACGCCCCCACTTGCGCGCCACCGACGTCGCCCAGGGCGCCACGACCAGCCCGATCCCGCCCGCCCCGGCGACGAGCCACTTCACCCACCACGATGCGTCGAAGTGCTTGATCGCGATGGTGAGCAGGATGGTGGCCTCCATCGGGGCCAACAGGCCCATGGGGACCGACCGGGCGATCTCGAGCCGCTGGGCGCGCCGGACGACGGCGGGATCGTCGTAGGCGGGCACTCCCTCTCTCTACCATTCCGCCGCGGTTGCGCCGACGGCATACGCTTCGATGCGGCGTGGCCACTGCGAGAGCCACGGCCGGTGGAGGTTCGACATGTCCGGTTCGTACATCGTGGCGGGTGCCCGCACGCCGATCGGCAAGATGAGTGGCGCGCTCGCCCAGTTCAGCGGCGCCGACCTCGGTGGCATGGCGATCGCTGCCGCACTCCAGCGCGCGGGCGTCGCGCCGCACGAGGTCGAGCACGTGATCATGGGTCAGGTCCTGATGGCCGGACAGGGTCAGGTGCCCGCCCGACAGGCGGCCGCCAACGCCGGCATTCCGCTGCACGTCCCGTCGGTCAACATCAACAAGGTGTGCCTCAGCGGTCTCAACAGCATCTACCTCGCCAACCAGATGATCATGGCGGGCGATGCCGACATCGTCGTCGCCGGCGGCATGGAGAGCATGACCAACGCGCCGTACCTCGCTGCGGGCGCACGCGGTGGCTTCCGCTACGGCAACACCGAGCTCGCGGATGCGATCGTGAAGGACGGTCTGTGGTGCGCGTTCGACGCGTGCCTGATGGGTGCGAGCACCGAGCGCTATTCGGCCGGTGGCATCTCGCGCGAGCAACAGGACGACATGGCGATGAAGAGCAACCGACGGGCGGCCGATGCCATCGCGTCCGGCCGCTTCCGCGACGAGATCGTGCCCGTCACCATCCCCCAGCGAAAGGGTGACGCCGTCGTCGTCGACACCGACGAGGGCGTCCGCGCCAACACCACCATGGACACGCTCGCGACGCTCAAGCCGGCGTTCGAGAAGGAGGGCACCATCACTGCCGCCAACGCGTCACAGATCAGCGATGGTGGCTCGGCCGTGGTGCTGATGAGCGAGCGTGCTGTCGCCGCACGAGGCGTGACGCCACTCGGGCAGTTCGTGTCCTACGGCATGGTTGCCGGACCCGACAACGCGTCGCTGCTGCACCAACCGAGCCGCGCCATCAACGCCGCTCTCGCCCGAGCGGGCATGGCCGTCGGCGACGTCGACCTGTTCGAGATCAACGAGGCATTCGCCGCCGTCGGTCTCGCGTCGATGCGCGAGCTCGGCATCAGCGACGAGGTCGTCAACGTGAACGGTGGTGCGATCGCGCTCGGTCACCCGATCGGCATGAGCGGCAACCGCCTGGCACTCACCCTGCTGCTCGAACTGCAGCGCCGCGGTGGCGGCGTCGGTGCTGCTGCGCTGTGCGGCGGTGGCGGCCAGGGCGACGCCCTCGTCGTCCGCACCGTCTGACACCCCCGACCCGCAGGCGGAGCCCCCGTCACGGTCCCTGTGGGCGGGCCGCACGCCGACGGCGGAGAAGGAAATGCTTGACACGTGTTCGTCACATTTGTAATGTGACTGAAACATTCACGACGTGGTGCGACCTCCCGGCACCACGTCCGAATCTGGGGCACCGCCCCCGTGTCTGGCCCATACGCCCGCACCAGACATGGGGGTGGTGCCCCAGTCCATTTCGGTACCTGCCTGCGCTGGCGTGCTCGAGCCCGGTCGGTGACGCCGCCGCTGGGTGGTGCGTCAGCCGGTGATCTCGCGCCGGCCCTCGAGGGCGCGGCCGAGGGTGAGTTCGTCGGCGTACTCGAGGTCGCCACCCACCGGCAGCCCGCTGGCGATACGGGTGACCTTCACCCCGAACGGGGTGAGCATGCGCGCCAGGTACATCGCCGTGACCTCGCCCTCGGTATTGGGGTTGGTGCACAAGATGACCTCCTGCACGCCCTCAGGCTCGAGGCGGGTGAAGAGTTCCTTCATCTTCAACTGCTCGGGACCGATGCCCTCGAGCGGGCTCATCGCGCCGAGGAGCACGTGGTAGCGACCGCGGAACTCGCCCGTCTTCTCGATGGCGATGATGTCGCGCGATTCCTCGACCACGCACAGCACCGTCGGGTCGCGACGCTCGTCGGCGCAGATGGGGCACAGCTCGGCCTCGGCCACGTTCCAGCAACGGTCGCAGAACCGCACCTTGGCCTTCGCCTCGGCGATCGCCATCGCCAGTCGCGCCACGTCGTCGGCAGGCACCTTGAGCAGGTGGAAGGCGATGCGCTGTGCCGACTTGGGACCGATGCCCGGCAGCCGACCGAGTTCGTCGATCAGCGCCTGCACCGGCTGGGTGTACACCGCCACGTCAGCGCTGCTCCTCGATCATGCTCGAGCCGGGGAAGAGGTCCTGCAGCATCGCCTCGGGTGTCTGCACCGCCTCGGGCGGCACGTCCTCGAGCGCAGTGACGTCGATGTCGTCGTCCTCGATGATCTCGACCGGCGGCGGGGCCTCGGGTCGGCGCGCCTCGGGCGGCCGCGGTATCGGTGCGGAATTGTCGAGCTCGTGATCGGGCTCGCCGGTGACGACGAGTGAGACACGCATCTGCACGCCCAGTTTGTCGGCGATGACTGCCTGCAGCTCGGGAAGGTGCTTGGCGCACTTGTCGCGCACCGACTCGCGCGAGACCGCGAAGGCGAGCGCGCCGTCGCGCTCGCCGAGGACGCGCAGCGGCGAGAACATCGCCCGGGCCATGCCCTTCAGGTTGGGCAGCAGCTCGCCGTGCCACGCCGCAGCAGCAGACGCGATGTCGGCACTCGACGCCTCGCCGCTGCGCGGTGCGCTCGACGCGGCCGGGGCACTGGGCGCCGGAGCCGGCGGTGGTGCCGGGCTCTCGGACGCTGCGGCCGGTATGGATGCCGGTGCGGGTGCACCGCTGGCCGCAGGCGACTCGCGTCGGGCCCGGCCGCCGAGCATGGCGCGGCCCGTGGCGGGGTCGATCGCCACCGGGCGGGACGCCGGTGCGGCAGCCGCGCCCTGGGCGACCTGGTGCTCGAGACGCTCGATGCGCTCGAGCAGGACACCGATGTCGACGCTGGATGCCTCGTGCGTGAGCTGGACGAGCGCGACCTCGAGCAGCACGCGCGGGTCGGGGGCGTGGCGCATCTCGACGAGCACCTCGCCGAGACGTTCCATCGCGCGCACGATGCCACCCGCACCGAGGCGCTGCGCGAGTGCAGCGACCTCGTCGGCACGCTGGGCCGGCAGCTGCACCAGTTCGGGCGCCATGATCGCGAGGAAGCAGTCGCGCAGGTGGCGCACCACGTCCTCGGCCAGCGTGCGCGGACCGAGCCCACGCTGCACCGAGTGCGCAACGGCCGACAGCGCCCGACCGGTGTCGTGGGCGATGAACGCCTCGACGAACTCGTCGAGCGGCGTGATGTCGAGCGGCTCGCCACCACCCGACGCCACGAGCTCGAGCGCCGAGATGGTGTCGCGTGCCGAGCCACCGCCCTGGCGGAGCACGGACTGGATGGCGTCGTCACCGATGTCGATGCCGGCGTCGGCGGCGAGCCACCGCACGTGGTCCTCCATGACGTCCATCGGGAGCAGGTGGAACTGCAGGTGCTGCGTGCGGCTGCGGATGGTCTCGGAGACCTTCTGCGGATCGGTGGTGGCCAGCACGAACACGACGTGCGGCGGTGGCTCCTCGAGCGTCTTCAGCAGGGCGGCCTCTGCGCCCTTCGAGAGCATGTGCACCTCGTCGAGGATGTACACCTTGTGGCGTCCCGGCGTGCCGAGTGACGCCTTGTCGATGATGTCGCGAATGGCATCGACGCCGTTGTTGCTGGCCGCGTCGAGCTCGTGCACGTCGTAACTGGTGCCACGCTCGACCGACAGGCACGAGTCGCACTCGCAGCACGGCTCGCCGTCGACCGGGCGCTCGCAGTTGAGCACCTTGGCGAGGATGCGGGCCGACGTGGTCTTGCCCGTGCCGCGGGGGCCCGAGAACAGGTAGGCCTGCCCCTCGCGATGGTTGATGACCGCATTGCGCAGGGCGCGAACCACGTGTTCCTGGCCCTTGACCTCGCTGAACCGGCGGGGTCGATAGCGGCGGTACAGCGACTGGGTGGCCATCGGTGCGACTCTACCCACGGGGTACGACGGCCCTGCCACCGCTGGCCGAGCAGCCCGCGCCGACGGGCCGACGGGCACTGCACGGGGGACCCGATCGACCCCGACGGGGTAGCGTTTGAGCACCACCATGGCCGTGTTCCCGTCGATCGTCCTGCGCCGCGCCGCGCCTGCCACCACCGGCAGTCGGCGCCGCCGCCCGCTGACCACCATGGTCGTGGCGACGTTCGCAGCCAGCGCCGCCCTGGCACTGCTCGGCGCCAGCCCCGCAGCAGCGGTCGACAACAGCCTCGCCAGTGCGACCCCGGCCCCCAACACGACCATCGACGTGTCCCCGGCCACGCTGGTGCTCACCTTCGCCAGCCCCCTCGGTCCCACCAACACCGTCACGCTCACGTGCGGTGCCGAGGGCCAGCCGGCCGCTGTCATCAGCACACCCAAGCCGCTGGTGCTCGCCGATCTGGTGACACTGTCGGTCACCCTCACCGCGCCGATCCCCAAGGGGGTGTGCAACGTGGTGTGGCGCGTCACCGACACCAACCTGCAGCCCGCCGGCAGCGGCAGCTACACGTTCGTCGTCGCGAACGACACCGTGGTCACCGCCCCGACCACCACGACCACCGTCCCCGGCCAGGCGGTCGACCCCACCGCCACCACACCCACGTCCGTGGCAGGTCAGCCGACCACCGGCACCGTCGACGGTGCCGAGACCGAGACGGTGTCCGACCCTGCCGGGCCGCTCGGGCTGTTCCGGTGGATGTCGAACCTGTTCGTCGCCGTGCTCTTCGGTGCGATCGTCACGCTCGCCACGTGCTGGCCGTCGGGGGTCGACTGGCTCGAGACACAGCGCTTCCTGCGCACCGTCTACGCGCTTGCCCTCGTCAGCACGGTGCTCTTCGCGGGCGCACTCGCCGCGCACATCGGCAAGGCCTCGCTCGCCAGCTCGATGTCGCCCACCGGCTGGGGCCCGCTCATCGACACCGCGCACGGCAAGGCGGCGCTGCTGCGGCTCGCGTTCACTGCAGCGACGGGGTGGGTCGTCGTCCGGCCCGAGCGCGCGATCGACCCGAGCTTCCGCCTCCAGGCGCTCGGCCTGCCGGCGATCGCGATCGTCACGATGGGCTTCGACCGACCCGACTTCGGGTTGATCGAGTGGTTCGCCGGCATCGTGCACGCCGCGGCGGTCTCGCTCTGGTTCGGCGGTCTCGCCCTCATGGTGCGCGTCGTGCTCGCCGGGCGCGGCGACGACGAGACCACGGCAGCGGTGCGCCAGTACTCGCGATGGTCGACACCCGTGCTGTGGGCGGCGGTCGGTTCGGGTGTGGTGCTGCTGTTCCGCCTCGATCGTGGCGAGCTCGGCAGCAGCCACGGCCTGGTGCTGATCGTCAAGACGATCGTCGTCGCGATGATGGTCTTCGTGGCGATGGCGGCGCGGCAGTTCGTCGCCGAGGCGCTGTCGACCGCGCGGCGGGTGAAGAAGTCGATGGTGTTCCGCCTGCGTCGAGCGCTCACGATCGAGGCCATCATCGGTCTCGTCGTCCTGGCGCTGACCTCGTGGCTGATGGCGCTGTCGCCCCCCGGCCTGGTGCGCAGCGAGGGCCCCACACTCGACCTCGGTCCCCCTCACCGCTTCGTCAACTCGACGCTCAATGCCGACATCGTCGTGTCGTTCAGCGAGACGGTCGGCGCGAACGACGTGCGCATCGAGGTGGTCACGCCCACCACCGAACTGGCCGATCTGGTGGTCGAGTTCCTGCCGCCCGCCGGCAGCACCGTCAACGGGTTGCGCATCGCCCCGATCCCGCTCACCGGTGCCGGCGCCGCCGTGCTCGAGAAGACCGACGGCTTCTCGCTCGGGTCGTCCGGCACGTGGACGGTGGTCGTCAGGCTGGGCTCGCTCGAGGTCGCGCGCAGCGATGTCTTCGTCGGCAGCGAGCTCGCCACACCCACCAGCACCACATCGCCCTGATCGCCGCGTCGCGACACGGTCGGGCCGCCGATCGGCAGACGCCAGCACGGCAGCCGACCGCACAGCGAGGGCCGACCGCCACGTGTGGCCGTGGCCCGCGTGCGGAACCATCGACCTCGCGAGGTCGTCGACCACACGACGGCACGGGTCGAGAGGTGCAACATGCGACGAGAACTCTGGTCAGCGGCGGTCGGTGCAGCACTCGCTGCGGCAGTGGTGGTCGCCGTCACGGTGGTCACCGATGACGACCACGATGGCGACACCGTGGTCGTCGACGACGCAGCCCGCGCGCCGAGGACCCTGTCGGTGACGGGCGAGGGCACGGTGACCGTGCGCCCCGACACGGCCGACGTCACCGTGGGCGTGCAGGTGACGGCAGCGACCGCCGACGTCGCCCTCCAGCAGGCCAACGATGCGGCAGACGCGCTGATCGCCGCGGTGAAGGGCGAGGGCGTCGACGAGGCCGACATCCGCACCACCAGCCTGTACGTGTACCCGATGTACTCGAGCGACTCGACGGTGTCGTCGTACACGGCGTCGAACATGGTGACGGTGACCGTGCGCGACATCGACAAGGCCGGCGCGGTGATCGACGCAGCAGCGGGTGCGGCGAGCGGGGCGATCAGCATCAGCGGCATCAGCTTCTCCGTCGACGACACCGAGTCGGCGCTCGACAGCGCCCGCACCGATGCGATCGAGAACGCCCGGGCGCGTGCCGATCAGTACGCGGCAGCCGCTGGCGTCGAGGTGGGCGACGTGCTCTTGATCAGCGAGACCAGTGTCTCGAGCCCCCCGATCTACGGCAGGGTCGACACCGAGGGCGGCGGCAGCGCCCCCACCCCGATCGAGTCGGGCAGTCAGGAACTGTCGGTGTCGGTCAGCGTGGTGTTCGCCCTCGGCTGAGCGTCGGCCCACGCCGTGGAGCGGGTCCGGCACGGACCGATCACACGCCCGGCGACAGGTGCCGCCAGGCGGGGACGGCGCCCCCGGCCGACTAGGTTGGGGCGCCGTGACCAGCGATCCCATGGCCTCCAAGCTCGACGACCTGCGGCAGCGCCGCGAGCAGGCGTACCACGCCGGTTCACAGCGCGCCGTCGAGCGCCAGCACGAGAAGGGCAAGATGCTCGCCCGCGAGCGCATCGAGTACCTGCTCGACCCGGGCTCGTTCCAGGAGCTCGACCTCCTCGCCCGCCACCGTGCGCACGCCGCTGGCATCGAGGAGCGCCCGTACACCGACGGTGTCATCACCGGGTGGGGCACCATCGACGGCCGCAAGGTGTTCGTCTTCAGCCAGGACTTCACCGTCTTCGGTGGGGCACTCGGCGAGGTGTTCGCCGAGAAGATCCACAAACTGATGGACCTCGCCCTCAAGGTGGGCGCACCCGTGGTCGGCCTCAACGACGGGGCCGGCGCGCGCATCCAGGAGGGTGTCGTCAGCCTCGCCAGTTACGGCGGCATCTTCTACCGCAACGTGCTGTCCAGTGGTGTCGTGCCGCAGATCTCGGTCATCCTCGGCCCGTGCGCCGGCGGCGCCGTGTACAGCCCGGCGATGACCGACTTCATCTTCATGGTGCGCGAGACCAGCCACATGTTCATCACCGGCCCCGACGTCGTGAAGACCGTCACCGGCGAGGACGTGACGCTCGAGGAACTCGGTGGCGCGATGAGCCACGCCAGCAAGAGCGGCGTGGCCACGTTCGTGTCCGACGACGAGAAGAGTTGTCTCGACGACGTGCGCTTCCTGCTCAGCTTCCTCCCCAGCAACAACCTCGAGGAAGCACCGGCGGTCGCCACCGACGACGACGGCGAGCGGCTGTGCGAGGACCTGCGCACCATCCTGCCGGCGAGCCCCAACCAGCCGTACGACATGAAGAAGGTCGTGCGCGCGGTCGTCGACGACGGCGAGTTCTTCGAGTACTTCCCGCACTGGGCGAAGAGCATCATCTGCGGGTTCAGCCGCGTCGACGGGCAGACCGTCGGCATCGTCGGCAACCAGCCGATGGTGCTGGCCGGCGTGCTCGACATCGAGAGCAGCGAGAAGGCGGCGCGCTTCGTGCGCACGTGCGACGCGTTCAACATCCCGCTCGTCACGTTCGTCGACGTCCCGGGGTTCCTGCCCGGCGTCGACCAGGAGTACAACGGCATCATCCGCCACGGCGCCAAGCTGCTGTACGCGTTCTGCGAGGCCACGGTGCCGCGCATCCAGATCATCACCCGCAAGGCATACGGCGGTGCGTACGTCGTCATGAACAGCAAGAGCATCGGCGCCGACCTCGCCTACGCGTGGCCCACCGCCGAACTCGCCGTGATGGGCCCGCAGGGCGCGGTCGAGATCGTCTACCGCCGCGAGCTGCAGCAGGCCGCCGATCCCGCCGCACGCCGCGCCGAGCTCGTCGCCGAGTACACCGACAAGTACGCCAACCCGTACAACGCGGCCGAGCGGGGCTACGTCGACGATGTCATCGACCCGGCCGAGACCCGCCAGAAGGTCGTGGCCGGCCTGCGCATGCTGCGCACCAAGCGCGAAGAACTGCCCCGCCGCAAGCACGGCAACGTGCCGCTCTGATCACGCCGATGAACGCCGACATCACGCCGTCCCCCACCGACGAGGAGGCCGCCGCCATCGCGGCTGCCGTCGAGGCCCTCTGGCCGCGGCCGTTCCTCGCCAGGCCGGCCGACAGCCCGCTGCGGGTGCCGACGTGGCGGTTCAGCAATCGGTGGTGGGCGCGTCCCCTGCCGACCCGCCGCGACCGGCCGTTCCGCTGACCCACCCCGCCCGCGCACGGGTACCGTGATCCTCGTGCCCGACCAGGTGCTCGAGATCACCACCGTCGCAGACGACCTCGTGGTCGCGCACCGCGGCACCGAGGTCATCCGCCTCGACGGGCTCGCGCCCGGCACGACCTACGACATCGACGGCGTGGTGGTCACCACCCTGCAGCGTCCTCCGGGCGAGCTGTTGTGCCGCATCGCGACCGTCAACGACGTGCACTTCGGCGAGGTCGAGTGCGGACGGATCGACGACCATCCGCAGGGCCCGATCCAGCGCCCCGAGCCCGGCGAGCCGCCGTACCCCGAGACGATGAACCGCGCCGCCGTCGCCGAGATCGCGGCGACCGGCGTCGACGCCGTGGTCGTCAAGGGTGATCTCACGCAGGACGGTGCCGACGACGAGTTCGCCGCGTTCGAGGCCTGTTACCGCGACGCGTTCGGCGAGCGCCTGCACGTGGTGCGCGGCAACCACGACAGCTACCGCGGTCAGCAGCAGTACGTCGGCGACCACTGGATCACGACGCCGGGTGCGCACGTCGCACTGCTGGACACCGTGACGGCCGGCATGACCACCGGGTTCCTCGAGGACGAGCAACTCGAGTGGCTCGACACGATGCTGACAGGGGCCGACCGACCCACGCTCGTGATGGGCCACCACCAACAGTGGCTGCCCGGCGAGAACGGACACCGCAGCGACGACTACTTCGGCCTGCACCCCGACCCGAGCGACCGGCTCGGCGAGATCGCCGAGCGCCGTGCCTCGTTCGTCGCCTACACGGCGGGACACACGCACCGCCATCGGGTGCGATACATGCCATCCGGTGTGCCGAGCGTCGAGATCGGGTGCGTCAAGGACTTCCCCGGTACGTGGGCCGAGTACCGCGTGTACGAGGGGGGCGTGATGCAGGTGGTCCACCGCATCTCGCACCCCGATGCACTTCGCTGGAGCGAGCGCTGCCGCGGCCTCTACCGCGACTTCGGCATCGACTACCAGTCGTATGCGCTCGGCGTGCTCGAGCAGCGCTGCTTCACCATCGGGCTGCGGTGACACACGTGGCACCGCACGACTCGGTTCCGGCACCACTCGCCGGTCTACGCGTGCTCGACCTCGCGACCGTGCTCGCCGGCCCCAATTGCGCGCGGTACCTCGGCGACTTCGGTGCTGATGTCATCAAGGTCGAGCGACCCGACGGCGGCGACTCGATGCGCCGCTTTGCGTGGATCGACGAGCGCACCGGCGAGAGCATGTGGTGGCAGCTCGTCAACCGCAACAAGCGCACGGTCGCGCTCGACCTGAAGGATCCCGCCGACGTCGCGGTGCTGCTCGGGCTGGTCGACGACGCCGACGTACTCGTCGAGAACTTCCGCCCCGGCACGCTCGAGCGCCTCGGTCTCGGCCCCGGGGTCCTGCACGCCCGCAACCCACGGCTCGTCGTCACGCGCGTCACCGGCTTCGGCCAGACCGGCCCCTACCGACAGCGCCCGGGGTTCGCCACTGTCGCCGAGAGCATGTCGGGCCTCGCTGCCATCAGCGGTGTGCCCGACGGTCAGCCCCTGCTGCCGCCGATCGCGCTCACCGACGAGCTCACCGGCCTGGCGGCGGCCTTCGCGACGATGGTCGCGCTGCACAGCGGCGTCGGCCAGGTCGTCGACGTCAGCCTCGTCGAGAGCCTGCTGCAGGTGATGAGTCCGCTCGTCACCCTGTTCGGCCTGACCGGCGAGCAACAGCAACGGCTCGGTGCCGGCCTGCCGTACTCGGTGCCGCGTGGCACGTACCAGTGCGCCGACGGCGGGTGGGTCGGTCTCAGCACCTCGAGCGAGTCGGTCGCCGCACGAGTGCTGCGCGTGCTCGGTGTGCACGACGACCCGCGCTTCGTCGACTTCGCGGCGCGGATGCAGCACCGTGACGAGCTCGAGCAGATCATGACCGCGTGGTGCACGGCGCGCCCCCGCGACGAGGTGATCGCCACGTTCACCGCGGCCGAGGCGGCGATCGGGCCGGTCATGACGATGGCCGACATCGCCGTCGACGAGCACTACCGCGCTCGCGACGCGATCGTCGACCTCGAGGGCACACCCATGCAGGGTCTGCTCGCCAAGCTCAGCGCCACACCGGGTGTGCTGCGGTGGAAGGGTCGCGGCCTCGACGAGGACGGCGACGCGATCCGCGCGTCGGGCTGGGACGCGTTCGGCGACGGGTCGCCGTCGAACCGCTGACGACGTCGGTCAGGCCTCGACCGTCAGGCGCCGACCCCGACCGGGCAGCTGACGCCGGTACCACCGAGGCCGCAGTAGCCGTCGGGGTTCTTGCCCAGGTACTGCTGGTGGTACGGCTCGGCATACCAGAAGTGGTCGAGCGGACGAACCTCGGTCGTGATCGCACCGAACCCGGCAGCGGCCAGGCGCTCGCCGAAGCGTGCCATCGTGCGCTCGACTGCCGCCGTCTGCGCGGGATCGGTGGTGTACACCGCGCTGCGGTACTGCGTGCCCACATCGTTGCCCTGGCGCATGCCCTGCGTGGGATCGTGGCGCTCGAAGAACACCTGCAGCAGTTGCTCGAACGAGATGACCGCAGGGTCGAACACGACGAGCACGACCTCGGCATGGCCGGTCAGCCCGCTGCATGCCTCCTCGTACGTGGCATTGGGCGTGTAGCCACCCGCGTAGCCGACGGCGGTGGAGTACACGCCCTCGAGCTGCCAGAAGACGCGCTCGGCACCCCAGAAGCAACCCATCCCGAACACAGCGGTCTGCGTGCCGTCGGGCCACGGCCCCACGAGCGGTGTGCCGAGCACGAAGTGCGCGGCGGGAACGGGCATGGTCTGGTCGGTGCGGCCCGGCAGTGCTGCATCGGGCGTCACCATCGCGGTCGAGCGGCGGAACAGCATGCACGCAGCCTACGAACACCCCGTGCGCGGTGCATCCTCTAGCGTCACGAAGGTGCACATCAGGGACTTCGCTGCGGGCGACGTGCCGGCGGTGCTGGCGCTCAACAACGCCAACGTGCCGGCGCTCAACGAACTGGATGCCGCCGAGGTGGCGCGCCTCGCCGCGCTCGCCGAGGTGGCACTCGTGGCCGAGGTGGACGGCACGTTCGCCGGGTTCTGCTGGGCGATCGCCCCCGGCCAGCCCTACGGCAGCCTCAACTACGCGTGGTTCAGCCGCACCTACGACGAGTTCGTCTATCTCGACCGCATCGCGGTGCACCCCGACTTCCGCCGCTTCGGCATCGGGCGCGCGTTCTATGCAGAACTCTGCACGCGCCTCCGGGGGTCGTGGCCGCTGCTGACCTGCGAGGTCAACGTGCGGCCACGCAATGACGCGTCGCTCGAGTTCCACGAGGCGATCGGCTTCCGAGAGGTCGGTCGCCAGGACACCGACGGCGGCAAGAAGACCGTCAGCCTGTTGGCGCTGCCGCTCGACGCGCAGTGACCAGATCGGGTGGACACGTCACTCGGTGACGCGCTGCCCGACGACTGCGGCCACCCAGCCACCCATGACGAGGGCGATCGACTCGGCGACACCGTCGAGGCTTCCCCGGCGCTGACCCTCGCGAACCATCGACAGCATGATCGACGTCGCGTCCACACCGAGACGGCGATGTACCTCGCGATCGAGGTGCGGCGCCCGGTTGGCGAACACACCTGCGGCGAGGTCGTGCACTGCCGCACGGATCGACGCGCCGTGGTCCTCGAGCGAGCCGCCGGACAGGCACAGCACGACGAGCGCGGGGTTGGCACCGAAGAACTCGGCCACCAGCTCACCGAGCCGGTGGACGAACTCGCCCCGCTCGGTGGCGCTCTCGGAGAGGTCGAGCGCATCGGCGAAGTGCTGCTCGAGCCGCTGGATGCCGCGATCGCACAGCGCAGCCACCACTGACGGCATGTCGGGGAACCAGTAGTAGACCCGCCCCACCGAGATGCCCGCCGCTGCAGCGAGTTCGTGCGCCGACAGCGTCACCTGGCCGCGCACGTCGATGAGGTGCTCGGCGGCGTCGACGATGGCATCGATCGATCGGAGGCTCCGCTCCTGCTGCGGCGAAGGGCGCGCGTCGTACACGCCGCCACCTTAGGGCGCACGCTCCGTTCGTACCGAGCGTACGATCACGACATGCGACTCGCCGCCGTGCAGCACGACATCGTCTGGAAGGACCGCAGCGCGAACTTCGCGCGACTCGAGCCACAGATCGCCGCCGCCGTCGCAGGTGGTGCGCGTCTCGTGCTGCTGACCGAGACGTTCTCGACCGGCTTCGTCATGGACGACCCTGATCTCGGCGAGCCCGAGGGCGGGCCGTCGTCGCAGTTCCTCGTCGAGCAGGCAGGGCGGCACGGGGTGTGGGTCTGTGGCACGTGCCCGGAGATCCCGACCGGCAGTGATCCCACAGATCGTCGCCCCGCCAACTCGTTCGTCCTGGCCGGCCCCGACGGCATCGTGCACCGCTACCGCAAGATCCACCCGTTCACATACGGCGGTGAGGACAAGTACTTCCGTCCCGGCACCGAGCTGGTGCAGATCGTCATCGACGGCGTTCGCGTGTCGCCCTTCGTCTGCTACGACCTGCGGTTCGCCGACGAGTTCTGGCAGCTCGCCACCACGACCGACCTCTACCTCGTGCCGGCCAACTGGCCCGAGGTGCGTCGTGCCCACTGGATGTCGCTGCTGCAGGCGCGCGCCATCGAGAACCAGGCCTACGTCGTCGGCTGCAACCGCGTCGGCGAGGGTGGTGGCCTCAAGTACGTCGGTGACAGCCGCATCATCGACCCGCTGGGCGAGTTGCTGGCGACCGGCTCACAGGGCGAGACCATCCTGTTCGCGGACATCGAGCCGGCGCACGTGGCGGCCGTGCGCGAACGCTTCCGCTTCCTGCCCGACCGGCGCTCGTAGCGCACATCTGGCGGCGTCGGTCGACTGGCGGAGTGTCAGCCGAGACGGGCGAGCCGCGCCACGGCTTCGTCGAGCACCTCGAGTCGCTTGCAGAACGCGAACCGCACGAGGTGACGGCCCTCGTGCTTGTTCATGTACAGCACCTCGGTCGGGATCGCCACGACACCACACGCATTCGGCAGGTTGCGGCAGAACGCCATGCCGTCACCATCGGGCTGCAGTGGCGTGACGTCGACCGTCACGAAGTAGGTGCTCGAGGTGGCGAACACGTCGAAGCCCGCTGCCTCGAGGCCCGGCAGCAGGCGGTCGCGCTTGGCCTGCAGGTCGGCCGCCAGGTCGGCGTAGAACGAGTCGGGTAGCCGCAGGCCGACCGCGATGGCCGGCTGGAACGGTCCCGAGTTCACGTACGTGAGGAACTGCTTCGCCGTTCGCACGGCGGCGACCATCGCGGCGGGGCCGGTGATCCAGCCGACCTTCCACCCCGTCGTGTTGAACGTCTTGCCGCCGCTCGAGATGACGACCGTTCGCTCGCGCATTCCGGGCAGCGACGCCGGTGAGACGTGCGTCAGGCCGTCGAACACCAGGTGCTCGTACACCTCGTCGGTCACGAGCGTGACGTCGAACTCCTTGACGAGGTCGGTGATGATCTCGAGCTCGGCGCGCGTGAACACTCGTCCGGTGGGGTTGTGCGGCGTGTTCAGCAGCACGAGCTTGGTCTTCGCGCTGAAGGCCGCACGGAGCTCGTCGGGGTCGATGGTGTAGTGCGGCGGGCGGATGGTGACCGGCTTGGCGACGGCACCGGCCAGTGCGATGCACGGCGCGTAGCTGTCGAACATCGGCTCGAGGACCACGACCTCGTCGCCGGTGTCCAGCATCGACAGCAGCGTCGCCGCGAGCGCCTCGGTCGCGCCGGCGGTGACGAGCACCTCGGTCGCCGGGTCGTACTGCAGCCCGTAGAAGCGCTGCTGGTGCGCGGCGATCGCCTCGCGCAGCACCGCCATGCCCGGGCCGGGTGGGTACTGGTTGAGTCCGCCGTTGATCGCGTCGATCGCCGCGTCGAGCACCTCACGGGGCCCCTCGGTGTCGGGGAACCCCTGGCCGAGGTTGACGCTGTCGGTCTGCACGGCGAGCGCTGACATCTCGGCGAAGATCGTGGTGCCAAAGCCCTGCAACTTGGCGGTGAGGTGCGGTGCCCGCGTCGACATGCGGGCGACGCTAGTTCAGGCGAGGTTGTCGCGGCCGAAGGAATGCGGCAGCAACTCGCCCAGCGTGAAGGCTGCGCGCAGCCCCGCCGGGTCGCACGACCACACCGGCACGTCCGCCGACGCGAACTCGCGGATCTTCTGCCGGCAGCCACCGCAGCACGTGATGGTCTCGGTACCGCCGGCCACGACCAGCACGGCGGCAATGCGCCGCTCTCCCGCTGTCACCATCGCCGCGATCGCGCTCGCCTCGGCGCACCAGCCCTGCGGGTAGGCAGCATTCTCGACATTGCACCCGGAATAGACGCGCCCACTGGCACTGCGCACTGCGGCACCCACCGGGAACCCGCTGTACGGGGCGTGTGCGTTGCCGTACGCGGCGAGCGCCGCCTCGAACATCTCGTGCTGCTCGGGTGTCACGGCGTCGAGCCTATGGGTGTCGCCGACACCACCCAGCCGTCGTCGCTCCACTCGACGACCTCGATCGTCCAGCCGTCCGTCGTCAGCGAGCCCTTCGACTGGAGCAGGTCGGTGAACGGCAGCACCCCGCCGGGTGTGATCGGGTCGATCGACTCGATCACCGTGGGGTCGTCGTCTCGACACCGCACGCGGTGCACGGCGACTCCCGTCGACGGCAGATGCGAGTCGTGCCCCGTCGCGACGAACAGCTCGACCGTGAGGAACGATGTGTCGTCGATCCGCAGCACCAGCAGGCGAGTGCCGACAGCGGCTGCAGTGACGTCGGTGAGCCACACGTTCGACGGCGACAGGGTTGCCGTCACCGCATCGTCGACCGCCGAGACCTCGACACCACGCAACCATCCCGCGACGAGGCGGTGCACTCCCAGCGTGTCGGGTGCATCACGACGCGACCGGTCGACGTCGCGGGGTGCGGCACTGTTGCTCATCACGTCGAGCGCACTCAGGTAGTCGCCCGAGACCGGGTCGACGCCGCTGTGCACCCAGCCGAGGGTGTGCCCGAGCTCGTGCTCGACGAGGTCGAGCGGTGGGTTGTCGGCCCACTGCGGCCCGAAGTCGGAGGCACCCACGTAGGCGTAGCGCCGTGACTCCGCCACGTCGCACTCGCCGGTCGAACGGTCGGTGCATCCCCTGCCCGGTTGGCCGAAGCCACCCGGCGATCCGGGTGCGTGCTCGGCGGTCGCGACCGCGAGGACCACCGTCGTGTCGAGTCGGGCGCCGGCGATGGCCGCGTCGACACACGCGACGTAGTCGTCATCGCGCCCCATCGAGACCGTCCCACCAGGCGTGAACGACTGCGTGTACTGGAGGTGCGAGATCGACGAGAAGTAGCCCGCCACACCGTCATCGAATGTCGCGGCCAGCTGCGCCGGGTCGAGGTCGAAGCGCAGCGGCAGTCCGCCGTACACCGCAGCCGTGCTGTCGGCCGGCACGTCGCACACCCACACCTCGATCACGTCGTGGCGCGGGATCGGTCGCTCGAGGCCATCGACCAGCGCCGCGACCGACGACGAGTCGCCGCCCGGCAGTCGGATGACGCCGAGCGCCACGAGCGCAACCAGCGCGGCGAGCGACGGGATGCGCCACACCAGGCGGGTGACACCCGGTAGCCACCGCAGCGACGAGTCGCTCGCCGACCCGGGCTGGACGTCCTCCTCCACGGACCGAAGGCTATGCGCCGCAACCGCCAACGGCCCGACGACCAGTGTCACGGTGATGATCGGAGGGTCACCCCGGCGTGTCATCATCTCGTCGTGCCTGTCTCACCGCTCCGCCGCCGCCTCCTGGGCAACCCTGTTGCCCGCACCGTGCTGTCGGCATGGGGCTGGGCACTCATCGTCGTGCTGGTGATCGTCTGGACGTTCCTCGTGTTCATCGTCTGGGTCGTCACGGCACCGTTCGACCGCGGCCGCTACTGGCCCGGATGGCTCTTCCGCAAGGTGTGCGTCGTGCACAACTGGCTCAATCCGTTGTGGCGCTTCAGGACGAGCGGCGTGAGGATCCACGACCCGCGGCACCCGTACGTCGTCGTCAGCAATCACGAGAGCTTCGTCGACATGCTGCTCATCTCGCACCTGCCGTGGGAGATGAAGTGGATGTCGAAGGAGATGTTCTTCCGCATCCCGTTCCTGGGCTGGATGATGCGGATGGCCGGTGACATCTACCTGGTGCGCGGCAAGAAGGAGAGCATCATCAAGGCGGTGAACGATTCGCACGACCGGCTGAAGAAGCGCGTGAGCGTGATGATGTTCCCCGAGGGCACACGCACCCACGACGGCACGCTCGGCGAGTTCAAGGACGGGGCGTTCCGCATCGCGATCGAGGAGCAGGTGCCGATTCTTCCGCTCGTCGTGTGCGGCAGTCGCGAGGCGCTCAACAAGGGTGACTGGCGCATGAACGTGACCACGGCCGAGGTGCGCGTGCTCGAGCCGATCGACACCACAGGGCTCGGCAAGGACGACGTTGCCGCACTGCGCGACCGCACCCGCCAGTTGATCGCCGACGAGCTGGCCGTGATGAGGGGCTGACCCGGTGCCGCGCCTGTTCGCCAGCGACGACGACAACGACTCCGTCAAGGCCGAGCGAGAGGTGCGCGCGGCGTTCACGGGGCTCGACCTCGACCTGCGTGCGCTCGCGACCGTCAGCAACATCTTCCGGGCCGCCACTGCGGTGCGCAATCACATGGAGAACGTCGTGCTCGCCGAACACGATCTGTCGTGGAGCGCCTTCACCACGCTGTTCGTCCTGCGGGTGTGGGGCGAGACCGATGCGCGGTCGCTCGCGGCCGAGGCCGGCATCACTGCCGCGACGCTCACCGGGGTGATGAAGACCCTCGAGACGCGTGGTCTGCTGCGACGGCGCGGTGACCGCACCGACGGCCGACGGGTGCTGGTGTCGCTCACGGCAGCCGGGCGACGCGTCGTCGACCAGATCATGCCCGGCTTCAACCGTCACGAGGCACTGGTGACACAGGCGCTCACCGACGAGGAGAGTGACGCGCTCGCACGGAACCTGCGCGTCATCCTGCGCACGGTCGACGCCCTCGACCTCTGACCGGTCAACCGCAGTCGGTCAGCCGGCGTGACGCCGCCGGGCCTCGTCGACCAGCCACGTGAACGACGGGTCGACCTGATCGCTCAGCATCTCGGGGTGCCACTGCACGGCGAGCACCTCGGGGCGGCCGTCGAGCTCGAACGCCTCGACCACACCGTCGGGTGACGTGCCGGTGACGATCACCCCGTCGCCGGGTCGGCCCACCGCCTGGTGGTGAAGGCTGTTGGTGAGCGTCTCGCTGCCATACAGCTGCTCGGCACGGCTGCCGGACGCGACACGTACCGTGTGGCACCGATCGATGCGCGGCAGGTCCCACCGGGCGTGCACGTCGGACTCGTCGAGGTGCTGGATGAGGGTGCCGCCGAGCGCGACGTTGAGCAGTTGCGCACCGCGGCACACACACAGCATCGGGAGGTGTGCCTCGAGCGCCGCACGAATGAGCTCGAGCTCCCAGTCGTCCCGGTTGCGCTCGACGCGGCCGAGCTCGGGGTGGGGCTCCTCTCCGTACAGCGCCGGGTCGGCGTCAGCACCACCCGTCATCACCAGGCCGTCGAGCCGGGCGACGATGTCGAGCGGCGACGTGTTGTGCGTGAGCTGCACCGGCAGGCCACCGGCCCGCTCGACCATCTTCGGGTACTCGCTGAGGTGCAGGTCGACCTCCTCGCCGTGCAGGGCGGTGTAGTCGAGCAGTGGGATGCGCTCGGCCGGCCAGCGGCGGCCGGACAGACCGATGAGCGGGAGGGTGGGGCGTGACACGGTGTCCGTCACGCCCAGTCGAACCGTACGGGCAGGCGCTTGATGCCGCAGATGAAGTTGGATCGCAACCGCTCGACAGGGCCGTCGACCTCGATGTGGCGTACGAGCGGCAGCAGTTCCTCGAACAGCAGCTTCAGCTCCATGCGCGCCAACTGCGCGCCGAGGCACAGGTGCGGGCTGCGCAGGTTGAACGCCACGTGGTCGTTGGGCCAGCGGGTGATGTCGAACCGGAACGGGTCGGCGAACTGGCGCTCGTCGTAGTCGGCCGAGCTGAACCAGATGACGACCTTGTCACCCTGTGTGATGGTGCGCCCGTGCAGCTCGACGTCCTGGGTCGCGGTGCGGCGGAAGTGCATCGTGACCGTGGTCCAGCGCAGCACCTCCTCGACAGCGCGCTCGACGAACTGCGAGTCGCCGTCGATGCACGCCTGGCGGAGGCGGGCGAACTGGTCGGGGTGCTCGGCGAGTGCCTTCAGTGCACCGGCCATCGAGTAGCGCGTGGTGTCGTTGCCCGCGCTGACCATGAGCACGAAGAAGTTCTTGAACTGCAGGTCGGTGAGGCACTCGCCGTCGATGGTGGGCTCGAGCAGCTTGGACAGCACATCGCTGTGCGGGCAGCCGCGCCGCTGCTCGGCGGCCGCGGCGGCGTAGTTGTACAGGTCGAGCGCGGCCGGCGACCGGAACGGGATGTGCTTGAACTGGTCGGTGTCGGTGAGACCGAGCGGATAGTCGGTCATCTCCGGGTCGAAGTTGCCCAGCAGCGCGTCACCCTTCTCGACGAGCCAGTCGCCGTCCTCGTCGGGCACACCGAGCAGACGACCGAGCATGCGCATCGGCAACTGCTTGGCGACACGGTCGACGTAGTCGAACCGATCGCCGAGGTCGCGCGCCTCGAGCACCACGGAGCGGGCAAGGTCGCGGATGGCTTCCTCGTAGCCGTACACCTCGCGCCGGCTGAACGGCTTGCTGACGAGACGGCGGTAGCGGGTGTGCTCGGGCGGGTCGTACTCGAGCATGTTGCGGCGCAGCTCGAAGTCGTCACCGGTGATCTCCTCGAGCGTGATGCCCTGCGCGCTGCTGAACAGCTCGACGTGCTGGCTGACGTAGAGCAGGTCCTCGTACCGCGTGATCGACCAGAAGCCCTTGCCACCGTCGTGCTCGGAGCACCAGCTGACCGGGTCGGTGTCTCGCAGCCGCTTGAACGTGGCGTGCGGGAAGCCCTGGACGAACGAGTCGGGGTCGACGATGTCGAGGTCGTCGCGCCCGAGGTCGGGGGCGCCGCTCGCACCGGCGTCGGTGATGGTGGGACCAGCGCTCACGTCACTGCACCTCCAGGGTCGTCCCACCCGCGAACGTGGTGCCCACGCTGCGCCAGTAGCCGCCGATCACCTCGCGCACGTCGAGGCGGGTGTGCTCCTCGACCGGGCTGGGCGACAGCTCGATCTCTGCGTCACCTGCCCATGCCTGGCCCAGCTCGACGTCGACACCGCGCATCGTCACCAGTTCGTGGAAGCTGTCGGTGCCGTCGTTCTCGATGCGCGGCATGTAGCGCGAGTGCACCATCGGGTGCCCGTTGACGAAGCCGTTGGTATCGCTGGTACCCCGCAGCGTGACGCGCATGTCGACGACGCGACGGTCGTAGTTGGACACCGTTGCGGCAAGCCGACCACCGGGGGCGATGCGCGGCCCGGCCTTGCCGATCGTGACGGGACGGGTCATCCAGAGGCTGCCGAGCTTCTTCGGATAGCCCTGGAAGTGGCCGCGCACCATTGCGAAGTCCTTGTCGACCCAGATGTACACGCAGCGGCTGTAGACCGTGCCCTTGTACATGCAGCGCACGACGACGAACGCCTCCTTGTACTGCGCGCGCACCGGGTCGTCGAGCTCGGCGAAGTCGGGACCACAACTCTGCCAGTCGGCGAAGATCATCGCCACGGCGCCGGGGTCCATGTCGTCGGGCACGAGCGTGAGCGGCTCGGGCAACAGTTCGGCGACACGGGCCGGGTCGGTGCGGTACTCGACCGTCAGCAGGTCGCCGCTGTAGTGCCACGGCATCGGCGGCAGCATGCTCGCCCCACCGGTGGCCGTGCGAGGGAAGATGAACCCGTTCATCGCGGTCATGGCGGGTCACTATAGTTTGGCCCCTAACGACCTTGTGCCGGGGGTGCCAGTGGCCGACATCCGAAGGATCCTGCTCGACGGTTTCCCGACCGTCATGGTGCGCGACGGCGAACGCCTCGTCGCCCGCGACGGTCGGTGGGTGGGTGTCGACGACGCCGTGCACCTGCCGCCGGTCGAGCCGACCAAGATCATCTGCTGCCACCTCAACCACGTGTCGCGGGTGCTCGAGTTCGGCGTCAGCCTCCCGCCCGCCCCCACGTACTTCCACAAGCCCATCAGTGCGCTCAACTCGCACAAGGCGGCCGTCGTGCGGCCGAGCAACTGCAAGTGGCTGAACTACGAGGGTGAGGTCGCCATCGTCATCGGCCGTACGTGCCGCAACGTCAGCCACGCCGAGGCCGCGTACTACATCGCCGGCTACACGGTGGCCAACGACTACGGCCTGCACGACTTCCGCGACACCGACAGCGGCTCGATGCTGCGCGTCAAGGGCGCCGACACGCTGTGCCCCGTCGGCCCCGGACTCATCACCGACTGGGACTTCCGCGGCAAGCGCATCCGCACGCTCGTCAACGGCGAGGTACGCCAGGACGGCAGCACCGACGAGATGGCGTGGGACATGCACTACCTGGTCGCCGACATCGCCCGCCTCATCACGCTCGTGCCGGGCGACATCATCCTGTCGGGCACACCGGCCATCAGCCGCCCGGTCGTGCCCGGTGACGTGGTGACCGTCGAGGTCGAGGGCCTCGGGTCACTCACCAACCACATCGTCAACGGCCCTGCACCCGTCAGCGACGAGATCGGCGCACAGCCCACCGAGACCGAGGAAGTGCTGAGCACCGCACTGGGTGGCGACTGGCCGCTGCGCGGTCAGCGCCGTCCGCTCAACACCGAGCGCGACCAACTGCCGTTCCCGCGAGTGCGGCCCAAGCTCCCCCCGGGAATGCAGTCGTGAGCACCTCACCGTTCACTGGCGGTACCCGGGTCGACGTCGGTGGAGTGTCGGTCGGCACCGACCACTACATCGGGGGCCGGCGCGTCGCGTCGTCGGCGACGTTCGAGGACCGCTCGCCGCTCGACTGGGGCATCACCCTCGCCCACGTGTCGCGCGGCGACGCGTCGATCGCCGACCAGGCGGTCACCGCGGCAGTCGACGCATTCCCCGAGTGGGCCGCGATGGGCGTCAAGGGCCGCGGCGAGGTCATGCGTCGCGTCGCCGACCTGATCGACGAGCACGTGCCCTCGCTCGCCACCGTCGAGTGCCTCGACATGGCGATGCTCGAGGAGAGCCTGCGCCTCCGCGTGCTGTCGCGCGGCGCCCGCAACTTCCGCGCCTACGCCGAGCTCGCCGAGCAGTACGACGAGCGCGTGTGGGCCAGCAACGGCACCAACAACCGTGTCATGCGCATGCCGGCCGGCCCCACTGTGGTCATCACGCCGTGGAACGCACCGTTCATGCTGAGCACCTGGAAGTGCGCACCCGCGCTCGCCGCCGGCAACACGGTCATCCTCAAGCCCGCCGAGTGGAGCCCGCTCAGCTGCAGCCTCCTGGCCGACCTGTGCCACGAGGCCGGCATGCCGCCCGGCGTGTTCAACGTCGTGCAGGGCATCGGCGAGGAGGTCGGTGCCGCACTGGTCAGCGACCCGCGCCTCGCACGCATCAGCTTCACCGGGTCGCCCGAGACGGCGCGCCACATCGGTGTCGCCGCGGCACGCAACATCGTCCCGTTCACCGCCGAGCTGGGCGGCAAGGGGCCGTTCGTCGTGTTCGCCGACGCCGACCTCGATGCCGCGGCCAAGAAGGCAGCCGGCCAGTACGACGACTCGGGCCAGGTGTGCCTCGCCGGCACCCGACTGCTCGTCGAGGCGTCGGTGCGCGACGAGTTCCTCGAGCGGTTCCACCGGTACGCAGACGCCCACGTCCTCGGCGACTCGCGAGACGGCAGCACCACGATCAGCCCGATGATCCACCCCGACCACGCGTCGCGGGTCGCCGGATTCGTCGAGCGGGCCCGCGCGGCGGGCGACACCATCCTGCGCGGCGGGCGGCGCAGCGACCTCGGCGGCGACGACGGTCTGTGGTACGAGCCGACGCTCATCGAGCCGAGCAGCAACGACAGCGAGGTGGTGCAGCACGAGATCTTCGGGCCGGTACTCACCTTCCAGACCTTCGCCGACGAGGCCGAGGCCATCGCCCTCGCCAACAGCACTGCGTACGGGTTGAGTGCCATCGTCTACACCGGGTCGGCCGAGCGGGCCGAGCGGATGGGCCGGGCCGTGCGGGCCGGCACGGTGTGGACGAACTGCTTCCTCGTCCGCGACCTGACCGCCCCGTTCGGCGGCTGCGGCATCAGCGGCATCGGGCGCGAGGGCGGCGACTACGCGCTCGACTTCTACAGCGACCTGAAGATGTTCCAGGTCCTCGACGGCACCGTGCACTGAGTCGGGCCACCCGCCCACCGCCCGTTCCCGGCGGCGGTGACTGCACGTGGACCCACACGTGGCCACAGCGGCAGCGATTTCGACCATTTTCGGTCGGTTTCGGCGACACACGGCCCGATTTCCTGCGTCATCCGACCCCTCGGGGGCCCGCCCGCTCTGTTGCAATCTCATGACACTGCGGCGAGACTCTGCCGGTCCCTGCCCGTCCGGGAGGGGGTGACCATCATGAACGACCGCCCGATCTCCGCCGACGACCTGTTCGCCGACCTCGACGAGTTCGAGGGGTACGACGACGTCACCGGCCCGCACGATCTGGCCCTGGGCGCCGAGTACGACGCCTTCGGCGCACCAGAGGACCCCGACTTCTGGGTGGACGACTCCCCCTCTGCGGCGCAGCGCCTCACCGGTGCCGTGCGTGCGATCCGCGACTCCCGCACCACCAGCAACGGCATCCAGCGCCCCGCCGCGCCGGCACCGAGGCGTCCGATCCCCCGCAGTGCCGCCCGACCGGCTCGCCGCAACGCCCGTCCCGACGCTCAGGGCACCCGGCCCCTCTCTCTCGCCGACCGGGTCGCCCGGCTGCCCGGCCTCGGCACGCCGTTCGCCCGTCGTATCGCCCTCATCGCCGCCACCGTGCTGATGGCGGCACCCGTCGTGTCGGCGCTCCGACCCACCGGCGCCGAGGCCGAGAACGCCTCCGGTCAGGCGGCCACGCTCGCCGTCGGCACCTCGCCGTCCACCGATGCACCGCTCGTGCTGCTCAACCCCGGTGCCGGCGAGCAGCAGGCACCCACCGGCACGATCGACATGTCGGCCCTGCCGCTGCTGGACCCCGACGGCGATGCGTCCAGCCCGGTCACGGCGCAGTCGTCCTGCAGCGGTCGCTACACCGTCGTGTCGGGCGCCTCGTGGAGCCTCATAGCCGACAAGGTGTCGGTCAGC